>JAJRZR010000036.1 GCA_024275145.1 Deltaproteobacteria bacterium
TATTCCCTTTTGATTATGTAGATAACTTTTTGATTTCATTGAGGTAAATTAATGGCAAGAAAGACTAGGCTCAACAAAGAAAACAATGACGGACCCTCTGCGTCCAGAAAAAATCCACCTAGCATGTTAAATCTGGACGACTTGAAAAAAAAGTCGGTCAGCGATCTATACCACATAGCGAAGGATCTGGGTGTGCCATCGGCACAGGGAAAACGCAAGCAGGAATTGATCTTTTCGATACTTAAGGCCCAAACTGCCCAAAATGGCATGGTATACGGACACGGTGTATTGGAAATTCTCCAGGACGGCTTTGGTTTCCTTAGAAGTCCAGATTACAACTACCTGCCGGGACCGGATGACATCTACGTATCCCCATCCCAGATAAGACGTTTCAACCTGAACACAGGTGATACAATATCCGGCCAGATCCGCCCGCCCAAGGAAGGGGAAAGATATTTTGCCCTTCTCAAGGTGGAAAGCCTAAATTACGATTCACCTGACGCATCCTTCGAAAAGGTTCACTTTGATAACCTTACCCCCCTATATCCTGAGGAGCAGCTCAGGCTTGAAACAACCCCTGACAATATCGGTGGGAGGATAATGGATCTTATGACCCCGATAGGAAAGGGTCAGAGGGGACTGATCGTGGCCCCGCCCAGAACCGGGAAAACCATGCTGCTTCAAAATATTGCAAACAGCATCTCCCAGAACCACCATGAGGTCACCCTCATAGTGCTGTTAATTGATGAAAGGCCCGAAGAAGTAACAGATATGCAGCGCTCGGTCAATGCCGAGGTGGTCAGCTCTACCTTCGATGAACCGGCACAGCGCCATGTCCAGGTCTCAGAAATGGTCATAGAGAAGGCCAAGCGCCTAGTGGAACACAGGAAGGATGTGGTGATATTACTGGACAGTATCACAAGGCTTGCCAGGGCCTATAATACCGTCATTCCGCCCAGCGGCAAGATACTGTCTGGCGGTGTCGATTCCAACGCCTTGCACCGGCCAAAGCGTTTCTTCGGGGCCGCAAGGAATATAGAAGAGGGTGGCAGCCTGACCATCATTGCCACTGCCCTGATCGATACCGGCAGCAGGATGGACGAGGTGATTTTTGAGGAATTCAAGGGAACCGGAAACATGGAAATCCATCTGGACCGTAAGCTTACCGAAAAACGCATATTCCCGTCCATAGATATAAACCGGTCAGGAACCAGAAAGGAAGAAATGCTGTTGCCACCCGATGTCCTGAACAGGGTCTGGATACTCAGGAAATTACTTTCGCCTTTGAACCCGATAGATAGCATGGAATTTCTCATTGACAAGATGACCGGAACGAAAAACAATGAAGAGTTTCTGGCGTCCATGAACAGATAGACATGCCATCCCGATCCTAAAGAGACCTGCTGAGCCTCCATACCTTTAAAGTTGGTTCCTCCACCTGAGATCAAATGTACCTTATGAATAGCTGATGGGCGTCAAGTCCAGGTTCTCATGCGCTATTGAATCCACAGGAACGCTCCCTGAAGACACGACTTCCCCATCCGACATGCTTTTCTCATTACAGTCGGTTTCAAGTATACCGGTCACGGTACACGGCGGGACTATCGAAACAGGGTAGCTATTTTTAAATGGACTTTGAGTGCTGCATTTTTCCAGGAATGCGCTATAATATATAGTTTTTGCAGGTTCGGGGCTGCTCGGACAAGCGTCCCCCCAGGGACGAATAATGGCCCACAACGCAAGGGCCCTACTCTCAAACAAAGATACCGATAGACCAGAGATCAAATCAAAGATATCAGTAGGAGGATTCATGAAAAAAGGTATTCATCCAAAATACTATAAGGCAAAGGTACGTTGTGCTTGTGGTAACGAATTTGAGGTTGGATCTACCAAGGAGGAGATCAAGGTGGAGATCTGTTCCCAGTGCCATCCATTCTTTACAGGTAAACAAAAACTGGTAGATACGGCAGGAAGGGTAGAAAAGTTCCGAAAAAAATATGGCAAGCTATCCAATTCTTGATTGGATTCAGAAGGTTATTTCGGGGAAAACCTCCATCCATGGCATCTCCCTTCTTGTCGGGTAGTGGCATGACAGACCCAACTTTTCACGCGCTCGTACCCTTGATACCGCGTCCCGAGGCACACGAACGCAACCCAGGGACAAGATAATATATTTCATAGTAAATACAGGGGGCTTCCAGCCCCCCCTAGAGACTGATGCAGGCCAAATTAAGAGACCTAGAAGAAAAATATCAAATCCTTGAGGCAGAACTCAGTAATCCCGAGGTCCTCAAGGATCAAAAAAGATACCAGCGGTTGGCAAAGGAGCACGCCGATATCGGTGCCATTGTCCAGACATACCGCAGGTACAAGGACGTAGCCTCGCAGATAGAAGAAAGCAAGGAGTTGTTGAAAGACCCTGATCCAGAGTTGAGGGATCTAGCACAGTCAGAGCTTACGAATCTGGAGAAGGAGGCGCGGGACCTCCAAGAACATCTCAAGATTCTGCTTTTACCCAAGGACCCCAATGACGAAAGGAACGTCTTGCTTGAGATAAGGGCGGGCACGGGTGGTGATGAAGCCGCCCTCTTTGCAGCAGATCTCTTTCGTATGTACAGCCGCTATGCGGAATCGAAGGGTTGGAAGATAGATGTACTTTCCGTCCACAGCACCGGTATAGGTGGATTCAAGGAGATAATTGCGTTGGTATCAGGAGACCGGGTCTATAGCCACCTGAAGTACGAAAGCGGGACCCACAGGGTACAACGGGTCCCGGAAACGGAAACCCAGGGCAGGATCCATACCTCTGCGGTAACGGTGGCGGTTCTGCCTGAGGCGGACGAGGTGGACGTCGATATAGATCCATCGGATCTGAGGATAGACGTCTATCGTGCCTCCGGGGCAGGTGGGCAACATGTCAACAAGACCGAGTCAGCGGTCAGGATTACACATCTGCCAACTGGCCTGGTGGTTCAATGCCAGGATGAAAGATCCCAACACAAGAACAGGGCCAAGGCCATGAAGGTACTGGCTGCCAGGCTCCTTGACATGAAACGTGCTGAACAACAAAGTCAGGTAAGCCAGGAAAGAAGAAGCCAAGTCGGGTCGGGCGACAGAAGTGAAAGAATCAGGACATACAACTTTCCCCAGGGGAGGGTGACCGATCACCGTATAGGACTGACCCTCTATCGTCTGGAAAATATCATGCAGGGAGACATCGACGAAATAATCGAATCCCTGGTGACCTATTACCAAGCCAAGGCCCTTGCAAGCATAGGTAGTGACGACAGTAGGCAGAATACTCAGGCAGGCAACCCGAACGCTTAAAGAGCACGCTGTTTCACAGCCACTTCTCGATGCATCTGTTCTGCTGTCAGATATCCTTAAAAGGGAGGTCTGGTGGCTGTCGGTCAACCGGGATCATCTTCTCACCATCCAAGAGGTCTTCGACTTCGAAAACCTGATCGCAAGAAGGGCAAAGGGTGAACCTGTAGCCTATTTGACCGGTCATAAGGAATTCTGGTCAAGGACATTCGCAGTCGACAGCCGGGTACTTATACCAAGGCCAGAAACAGAGCTTGTGGTGGAAACGGCCCTGGAAATACTTGCCCCAGCTCGTCCTCCGTCCCCCCTGATACTCGACTTGGGAACTGGATCCGGCTGCATCGCCATAACCCTGGCCCTGGAGATCAAGGCCGCCACGGTGGTTGCCTCGGACATCAGCCTTGATGCCCTCAGGCTGGCTGCCATGAACGCCAAGATACATGACGTATATGACAGGATACACCTCATCCAGGCAGATTGGGCATCATGTTTCCGCATCCCAGGGACGAAAAAGTGTCCCGGCATACCGAAAAATTACCATGGCTTTGACCTGATAGTGGCCAATCCACCCTATATATCCCCGAATGAAAGAAACATTATGGACAGGGAAGTCCTCGAATTCGAGCCAGAGCTCGCCCTGTTCAGCGATGACGAAGGGCTTGAGGCCATAAGATCCATCCTGAAAGAAGCACCATGCCTTCTGAAAGAAGGTGGATGGTTGTTGTGCGAAATCGGCTGGAAACAGGGTAAAAAAGTAAGAAGGCTTGCGAAGGAAACCGGCAAATACTATTGTTGCCAAATCAAAAGGGATTATTCCGGCAATGACAGATTATTGCTCCTCCAACGGGGCAGCAACGGATGAGAATGTTTTCCCAACATCGATCTTCAATGGCGCCACAACCCCTGGCATGAGGATACGGCCCGATTGAAGGGCCTTTCATGTGGCAAAATCTTTATCTGACCAGCATCTTCGGGGCCGTCTCTTAGGGCATGGATCCAGGGAAATATGACCGTGGGACAGGAATGTACTTCGCGGTAAAAAATAGGGCCGGAGTCCGGCCCTATAACTCTACCTGTTAAAATTACCTTGAACGCCTACGACGGGCCTTGCGGCGTCTTCTTTCGGCTTCTTGGGCCTTGCGGCGCCGCTTTACACTTGGTTTTTCGTAAAAACGGCGATTCTTAAGTTCTCTTTGAAGGCCATCGAGCTGCATCTTCTTCTTCAAAACTCGAAGGGCCTTTTCCAGATTATCCTGGACTTCAACAACGATCGCCAAGGGTATCCCCCCTTCCTTGAAAAGATTTAAAAATTAATATATCTGACAACTCATCCCCGTGTCAATCGCTAATGGTATAGCCACCTTGATTTTCAAGCTTGCAACCTGGCCCCTTACCGCCTAATCTACCGCGAAAACGCATCCTTTTTCACAGGCGGCCTTTTTATGCCCCGGGTGTGAAGTAGCCCCAAGTATTATGGGCCGCACAAAAGTTTAGTTCGCCATGTCAACAGCAAAATGTTTAATGTTCCAAGGTACCGGTTCAGGGGTAGGCAAGAGCGTAATATGCGCAGGATTTTGCCGGGCACTGAAGAACAGGGGAGTACACGTCGCACCATTCAAGGCGCAAAACATGGCGCTCAACTCCTTTGTCACACCGACAGGCCTGGAAATGGGGCGGGAGCAGGTCTACCAGGCCGAGGCCTGTGGACTGATACCGGATGTGCGCATGAATCCAGTGCTTCTAAAGCCTACCGCCGAGGCCAAGTCACAGGTAATCCTGATGGGCAAGCCCGTGGCTGACCTGGATGCCAGGAATTATTATCGCCAACGCAACGGACACCTTGAGATAGTAAAGGATGCGTTTGATTCCCTGGCCAGGGAGTTTGACGTAATCATATTAGAGGGGGCAGGAAGCCCTGCGGAAATCAACCTGCAGGCCACGGACATCGTCAACATGACGATGGCATCCTATGCCAAGGCGCCTGTCATCATAATAGGAGACATAGACAGGGGCGGGGTCTTCGCATGGCTCAAGGGCACATATGACCTGATTCCTCCCAAGCACAGGTCCTTGATGGCCGGCTTTGTGATAAACAAGTTCAGGGGGGATATTTCCCTTCTCGAACCAGGACTGAAGCAATTCGCAGGGATCGTTCCCCTGCCTGTATTCGGCGTTTTGCCATGGTTTCACGATATAACGCCCGATCAAGAGGATGGCGTTTTTGTGGAAACCCACCTACGCAAGAAAAATCCCAAGGATGTAAAACGCGTGAAGATCGCAGTAGTCCATCTGCAAAGAATAAGCAACTTCACCGATTTCCTGCCCCTTGATTTCGAAACGGATGTTGAACTCGCCTTTAAGAAGGAACCTGTCGACCTGGAGAACTACGATTGCATAATCCTGCCTGGTACCAAGACTACCAGGGATGACCTGGATCATATCCGGTCAGTAGGCTGGGAAAGGGCGATAAAGGAATTCGCCTTGTCGGGCCGGGTAGTTGTGGGCATATGCGGTGGTTATCAGATGCTCGGCATGGAGATACGCGATCCGGAGGGCATCGACGGCTCTGCCGGCACGTCACGTGGGCTGGGCCTGCTTCCCATCGTCACAGAGATGACCCGGGAAAAATCACTCACCCAACAAACTGCCAGGTTCAAGATACCGTCGATATGCAGTGAGGCACTGCCTGCCAGTGGTTACGAAATCCACATGGGGGTAACCAGGGGAATTGGGGAATATCTCTGGATAACCGAGGATCGTGGGGCGGAATTCGGGGCCATGCATCCTGATTACCCGGTCTTTGGCACC
This sequence comes from Deltaproteobacteria bacterium, assembly GCA_024275145.1. GTDB lineage: Bacteria > Desulfobacterota > Dissulfuribacteria > Dissulfuribacterales > QOAL01 > S143-34. The sequence continues at coordinate 6,133 of JAJRZR010000036.1, forward strand.
TATCTTCACGGCATATTTGAAAGCGACGTGTTCAGAAGGGCATTCATAGATTTTCTCAGAAGGAATGCCGGTCTCTCTCCGCGACATTCCACCTCGTCCTTCAAGGCATTTAGAGAGAGACAACTGGACCGACTCGGCGAGTGGATAGAGGACAACCTGGACATGGACGCATTGATACGGCTCCTAGATAAGGCGAAAAAGACGTGAAAGCCCCCTTGTTCATCCTCCAGCCAGGTTCACTCATCATCCTGTCAGCCGGGATGTTACTGGATCTCGTCCTAGGTGATCCTGAAAATCTCCCCCACCCTGTCAGGCTCATGGGGCGGTTGATTGTCCACGGAGAAAGACTTGCAAGGGAGATCCCTCTCAATGGGTATATCCAAGGTATGATTATGAGCCTCGTCCTGGTTACCGGGACCTTTTGTGCGGTACACTGGCTCATCGAGTCACTGAGCCCCTTTTACTACTTGAAGATGGCCTTTTCCGTATTGCTGTTATACTACTCGTTGTCACTCAAGTGCCTTGCAAGGGAGGCAATGTCCGTAAGGAAGGCCCTGGATCGCCAGGGCATTGGGGCGGCTCGCAAGAGAATTGCCAGGTTGGTTGGAAGGCAGACCAGCCAAATGGACAAGGTACAGATTATCACGGCCACCATTGAGACGGTATCGGAAAACCTCGTGGATGGCATACTGTCTCCACTTTTTTTTGCGGCCATGGGCGGCCCGGCAGGCGCAATGGCCTATAAGATGGTCAACACCTTGGATTCCATGGTGGGCTATAAAAATAGGCGTTATGCAAAATTTGGCTTCGCTGCTGCGAGGTTGGATGATTTATGCAATTTTTTGCCGGCAAGGCTGTCTGTCCTGGTAGTTGCACTGGCCGCCTTGATCCTGCCTGGATACAAAGACCCGTTGACCATACTGAGAATCTCGGTTAAGGACAGTAAAAAACACAGCAGTCCCAATTCAGGTTGGCCGGAATCTGCCTTTGCCGCCACCCTGGGTGTCCGCCTCGGTGGGCCGGCCATATACTTTGGCCGGGAGATACGGCGCAAGTTCATAAATGAAACGGGCAGCACACCAAAGGAAAAGGATATCGACAGGGCGGTATACCTACTCTTCGCAAGTTCTTTCATATTCTTTGCACTAATGTCCGTACTAGGTATATAGAGTAGAAAACCGACCATACCGGACAATGCCATGGGCCTAAGGAGGAAAGTATAGCATATGACCCCGGAAGAAGCGGCAGGAAAGGCCATCTCGCTCTTTGACAAGGGCCTTCATTGCAGCCAGGCAGTGTTCCAGGCTGGCTCAGAAAGCCATGGTGTACAGGCGCTGCAGGTAATAAAGGCCTTGGCGCCCTTCGGTGGAGGCATGGGTGGCAGTGGCGGTATATGCGGGGCATTGCCAGGGGCGCTTGCGGTCATGGGGCTTATCATGGGAAAGGAGACGCCAAGCCAACGGGATCACAGATCCCTTTGGCGATCAAGCTCAAGCATGATAAAGGCCTTTTCGGATATAACCGCCGTATACGGCGGTACCAACTGTAGTGATATTGCACGTGTAGATTGGACCGACATCGAGCAGATAAAACGCTTCCGAAAATCCCCTGACAGTAGACGCAAGGAATGTAAAAAGGTCATTGGAGAAACCACAAGGCGGTTGATCGAGCTGCTGGACCAGGTAGGAAGACCTGGTTAATCAGACTCTAACGAGAAACTCAGGCGATCTTGTCGGCCTCGATGGTCTTTCCTTTGATCTTATAGGCCTTGGGGTTGATACCGTATTTCTGGAAAAGTTTGTAAAAATCCGCCCGGTAATAACCAGCCACCTTGGCGGCCTGGCTGACGTTGCCCCTGGTCCTCCTGAAGAGGTCTTCAAGATATTTCTTTATGAACTCATCCTTTGCCTCCCTCAAGGGAACAATCCTCTTGCCACTATCTTCCTGTGCCAAGGCGGTAGTATCCAGCATGGAATCCGTAATAGTGTCATTGGTGGACGTTGCGACTAGATACTCCACCACGTTCTGTAGTTCACGCACGTTTCCTGGCCACCTGTAGGTGAGAAACCTCTCTATGACGTCTCCTTCTATCCTGTTGATGCTTCTGCCCATTTTTTCCCCGCATTTTTTAAAAAAATGTTGCATCAATACAAGAATATCATCAGGACGCTCTCTCAACGGCGCAAGGGTTATAGGCACAACATGGATACGATAATACAGATCCTCCCTGAACTTCCCTTGATCCACCATTGTTCTCAGATCCCTTTTGGTAGCCACCACCAGGCGGACGTCCACCTTAAATATCCGATCACTACCAAGGGGTTTGACCTCTCCGGTTTCAATGACCCTGAGAAGCTTTGCCTGCATGGCCTCGCTCATCTCTCCTACTTCATCCAGGAATAATGTTCCCCTGTCAGCCCTTCTGAACAGGCCATCTTTGGAAGTTGCCGCACTGGTATATGCCCCGCGCACATGCCCGAACAATTCATCTTCCAGGAGAGTCTCAGGGATGGCAGCGCAGTTTACCGCTACGAATGCACCTTTGCAGCGCCTGCTATGGAAGTGAATAGCCCTTGCCACCAGTTCTTTCCCCGTGCCGGATTCCCCATATATGGTAATCGTACTGTCTGTAGGTGCCACCTGGACTATCTGTTTGAAGACAGCTTTTATCTGAGGGCTGTTTCCGATCATATCAGTGAATTCGAACTGGCACTTTACTATATTTTCAAGATCGGCAACCCTCTTTAAAAGTGCCCGTTTTTCAAGGGCCTTTTCCACCTTATGGGCGAGGTCCTGATGATCCACCGGCTTGGTGACATATGAAAAGGCCCCGGCCTTTACCGCCTCCACGGCCTGTTCGATAGTCCCATAGGCGGTAAAGATTATCACCTGAAGCGCTGGGTCCACCTCAAGACACGCCTCCATCAAATCCTGGCCACTCATCCCTGCCATTTTTTGATCGGTAAGCAAGAGGTCTATCTCCTTCCCCTCTTTTATGAATTCAAGTGCCTTTTCCGGCTCCAATTTCGTTTCGACCTCATAGCCCAATAGCTCCAGACGCATCTTCATTACTTCAAGGATGCTTTCCTCGTCATCGACGATCAAAATCCTGGCCTTGGACGTATTGTTGTTGCTCTTTGATTCCATAGACTTTATTCTTCTGCTTCCTCAAACTTCCATATGGACCGCCTATCCTGTACCGCCCAGAGCACCAAAACACGATCCATGTTCCAGGCCCCGCTCCGTACAGGTATCCACTGACGCTACGCCAGGCTCATACGGCCTTGCCCGCAATAAGGTCCACGGCGAATCCAGATTTTTTATCTTTTTTATCTGGCCTTTTTCCATTTTAATGGACATAATTGATTTGTCCAAGGAGACACCTATAAAATAAAAGCCGCTTAGTGGGGCAGGCCCTCCGAATTTCGATCGGAAGCCTAGGGCACCCTTATCGTCTTTGGCGGAGCGCAGCCGGTCCATGGGCACCAACCGTTTACAAGCTCCTCTTGCAATGAACTGGCAACCTCTCCCTTCAAGGGATTCGATTTCGTTTGCAGCATGAAATTATCACTCAAGGGCGCAAGCCTATTTCATAAGCTTTTGTTCGGATATCTCGTCTTGTTATCCATAATGATACTGCCATGTGGTGTATCCATCTATTCCCTTTCACAGCTAAAAACGATGGCTACAGATATGGCGCACGGTGACATAAAATTGTTCCGGACCATTGAACATCTCAAGGCAGCGGTTGCCCCTATGGAAATAGAAGCCCGACGGCTGGTTACGCTTCACAAAAGGGATGCCTACGATTCGTTGATATCGTTGACTGGGGAGTTCCGGGCAAACCTCGAGGAAATAGAGAGAAACAGGAACAAGGACCTCCAAAGGCTATCAAAGGAGATAGACGATTATCTGGGAGAGTTGATCCAAATAGCACAGGAGGCGGATAAAAACATATCGGGACAGGAAGGGATAGAGATTTCACCCGTTGATGCCATGAGAGAGGAAAAGATCAAACGCCTCAGCGCGCAGATCATGGCCGACCTGAAGAGGCTCGAGCACGAACTCCAGCGGATGCTGAGCATACGCTCGTCCACCATATCGGAATTGAGTTCATGGGCCAAGGAGATAACCCTCGTTACCCTCGGGCTGGCCCTCATATTTGCGCTGTCGGCGCCTGCCTTCTTTTACAAATATATCAAACTTCCGATCGATTATCTTATGCAGGGGACCGAGGTCATTGGGGAAGGCAGGTTCGACGAAGTCATCCCTGTAGTATCCAACGATGAGCTGGGAAAGCTTGCCGAGGCATTCAATGCCATGACAGTGAGGCTAAAGGAGCTGGACAAGCTTAAATCGGATTTTATAGCCATGGCAGGGCACGAACTCAGGACACCCCTGACCTCTATGGCAGAGGCAGGGAAGCTCCTGACAGAGAAAGAAATAGGGCCGCTCAACCCAAACCAGGAAAAGCTGGTCAAGGTTCTGAACAACAGCATGAAGCGGCTGCAGACCCTTATAGAGGAACTGCTTCACCTCTCGACGCTCAAGGCCAAACTCGAGGCCATTGAAAAACGACCCCACAGTATCAACAAGATAATCTCCGAGGCTAGGAACACCCTGAAGCCGATCGCATGGGAAAAGGGCGTGGAGATCGATTTCCAATATCCAGATGATCAGGACATAACGGCCCATGTTGACGAAGAACGGCTCTTTCGTGCTATAATCAATATCCTGCACAATGCAGTTAAATTTTCCCCAGAGCGTGCTAAGGTAAAGATATTCTTAAACGACAACAAGGATCACCTTACCATAGGCGTCGTAGATTGTGGCCCAGGTATAGAGGCATCGGAAAAAGATAAGATATTCGACAAATTTTATCAGATTCAAAGTATCCGCAGGAAAGATGGATCAGGGCTTGGCTTGGCCATTGCCCAGGAAATAATATTTGCTCATGGAGGCCAGATTTGGGTAGAAAGTCCACCGCCAGAAAACATTGCCATCCAGCCTGGGAAAGGAGCTGTCTTCTGGGTCTCCTTATCATTGTAACCTCCTTCATGCTTTCGGACTGCACGCCCATGATTCATCATAAGGAAAAAGCCAGCAAGGCGGAATCCGAAGAACAGGCCAACAAGATATCCGACCCATTCAGGTACATCTATTTTTTGTTGGAAAACGACAAAAAATCACTCGCTATCTCAAACCTCAAGAGCCTGCTTTCCCACCCTGACTACTCCTGTAGGGCGGCATTCGATCTGGCCATACTCGATGGTGGCAAAAGGGAATACCTGGACATCTTGACAACCGATTCCTGCAGACAAAAGGCGCCCCTATATCCGAAAGCAGTCAAAAAACTCCTGTACTGGCAGGGCCAGGCCAAGAAATGGAAGGCCAAAAACCGGGAGGCACAACTTGAAATCGAGGCATGGCGCGAGGAAACCGAAAGCCTGGAAAAGGAACTGGCCCGACTCAGATTTGAGCTCCAAAAGATGGAGGAAATCCGAAAGGATACTGAGAAGTGGCGTCTGCAGTAGGCACTTATCCCAGGCTTGTGCATAATATTGCGGGCTTGTCGAAGGCCTTACAGCCCTGAGGAACACGGCCTGAACTCGAACCCCTGACGCCTTCACAACCCGAATGCCTAGGCGAACAGGAAAAACATAGCATATCACCAGGTAACAAGATATATTATTGTCCCGAGGGCCAGCAGGAGCACTCCCAGGATGATTACGGCTGTCCTCGTTGCCCGTCTGGCCCTTTCGGCCTCCCACCATGACGTTGGCCGGATTCCCTTGGACCAGAAGGTGAACACGCCTGCAAGGTTTATACATACCAGATTGGCCAGTACGAGCATCAATGCCCCAAGGGCATGATGCCATGAATGGGACCCTGCCAACAGACCAAAGGTGACCAGAGGCGGCAGCAATGCCACTGCCACCATAACACCGATGAGGGCCTCGGAAAGCCCTGTGGTAAACGCCAATGCGCCGGCCGCCCCAGAAACCAACCCTAAAACAAGATCGGCCCAATTCACCTGGCTCCTGGTGGCAATCTCCGAAAGCCCTGGATCCGGCTTTATTATCAAACCGATCGCACCTGATAGCAATATCACCGTGGCAAGCCCACCTGTATTTGTAACGGCCGCCTTGGATGCAAGACCAAGATCGCCCAGTGTCAATCCAAGGCATAGGGCCATGTTGGGCTTCATGAGCGGGGCAAGCACCATTGCACCAATGATTACCGCCTCATTTCCCCTTATCAATCCTATGACAGCAGCCACCGTGGAAAGGATGCACAGAATAACGAATGTCCAGGTAAGCCTCTCCTCAGAAAGCTCATCGTAGAGCTCATAACGACTCAACCGGCCGGCTGCCTCACCTTCCCGTTCTTTTTCCTCAGCAGCCGCTGGCTCTCCCTTTTTCCTTGGTATGGCGGCCTCAACCGGAAGAAGCAGGGCCTTGAAGGAATCAAGACCGGAAAAAAACTTATCCAGCCTGTCCAGCAAAGGCTCCGTGTGTTCTGCCGGCACCAGTATCCTGGTAAGTATCAGGTTGTCACCTAGACCTTCCTGCCAGAGACCCTGATGAGGCACCTCTTCAAAAAGGGCCTCTGCCTGTTCGACCTTCCCAAGGGGAAGCACTATCTCTACCAGTCTAAGTGCCATCTTTACCTTTCATCCCGGGCATTCATGTGGCCCAACCCTTGACGCCGCCCCCGGCCATGAACCCAGATCATCTCCTCCTTGGGCGGCATCCCTAGATAAAAGATGCCTGTTGTATGACTACGGGTCAAGGGTCTCGAGAATTGACAACCTCCCGCAACTTGTGCAAGGATTGGTGAAAAATGGAGTATAGGCGGTACCGACATCTCCGTTCGTACCGCCGTTTTGGGGAACATATACCTCGATACCATCTCCTGCCAGTGGTAGGCATTTGAACGGTTTCAGCGCGATTCAAGTTCCTGGTGCCCTGTATTTGTACCAATCCATATAAAGAGGGATTTAAACTCATGGCTGTGGTAAATGAAGACATAGCATCTATCTTCAACAAGGTGGCTGCATTCTATGAAATAAAGGGGGAAAATCCCTTCAAGGTCCGTGCATATCGAAATGCTGCCAGGACCATCCAAAACCTTGGAACCAATATAGTAGACATGCTCTCCCAGGGCCAGGACCTGAAAGAACTGCCTGGAATCGGTAAGGATCTTGAACATGACATAAGGGAAATCGTGGCCACTGGCAGGCTGAAGAAGCTTGAGAACCTGGAGAGGAGCATCCCTCCAGCGCTTATAGAGCTTCTGGCCATCGAGGGGCTTGGGCCCAAAAAAGTCAAGGCGCTTCATGAAAGGCTGAACATTACATCCCTGGATGACCTCAAAGAGGCCGCAAAGAGTGGAGCTATCGAGGCACTGCCTGGTTTTGGCAAAAAAAGCGTCGAGCAGATCCTCAAGGGCATAATGCTGGCCAAGAAGGAGGGACGCAGGTTCCGCTGGGCCATAGCAGAGCTATATGCAAACGATCTCCTGGATTATCTTGGTCGGATCAAGGGAATAGAAAACCTCGTGGTAGCAGGCAGCTTCAGAAGAAAAAAGGACACAGTCGGTGACCTCGACATCCTGGCAACCGCTAAGAACTGGGACGTAATCACGGAACACTTCGTAAGATTCGACAAGGTGAAGTTCGTTGTCTCAAAGGGATCAACAAGGTCGACCATTGTCCTAAAGAATGACCTACAAGTAGACCTGCGTTCGGTGGCAGTGGAAAACTATGGCTCAGCACTGAGCTATTTCACCGGATCAAAGGCCCACAACATAGCAGTCAGAAAGATCGCTGTGGAAAGGGGTCTCAAGATCAATGAATACGGGGTGTTTAAAGGAGAGAGGCGTATTGCCGGCAAAACCGAGGAGGAGGTCTACGGGAGCATAGGGCTTCCGTATATTGAGCCGGAACTCAGGGAAGACAGGGGGGAGATAGAGGCTGCAGGGACAGGAAGACTTCCAAGGCTCATCGAATTAAGGGATCTAAAAGGGGACCTCCACTGCCATACCACCTATACGGACGGCAAAAATACACTGGAGGAGATGGCCAGGGCCTCCCTGGAACTCGGGCATGAATACATTGCCATCACGGACCACTCGAAGCGCCTTACCGTAGCCAGGGGGCTGGATGAGAAGAGGCTCAGACAACAGATCGAAGAAATAGATAGGCTAAACCAAAAAATTAAGGGATTGACCATTCTGAAGGGGATAGAGGTAGATATCCTAGAGGATGGTACCCTGGACCTTCCCGATTCCGTATTGAAGGAACTCGACCTGGTGGTAGGGGCAATCCACTACAAGTTCAAGCTCTCCAGGGAGGCCCAGACCAAACGGATGATAAAGGCCATGGACAACCCCTATCTGAATATCCTGGCACATCCCACAGGAAGACTTATTGGAGAAAGAGAATCCTATGAAGTTAATATTGAGGAGGTCTTGGATGCCGCCAGAGAGCGGGGCTGCTTTCTTGAGCTGAATTCTCAACCTGATCGCCTGGATCTCAATGACGTGAACTGCCGCCTCGCGAAGGAAATGGGAATCAAGATATCCATATCAACCGATGCACACAACACCTTCAGCCTGAATTATCAGCGTTACGGCATAAACCAGGCACGACGTGGATGGCTTGAAAAGGCCGATGTGGTGAACGCCAGGGGGCTGGATGAACTCAAGTATATATTGAAAAGAAGGTGAGTCATGGATCAATTCCCCACAAGCCCTGAGAAAACCTCCCTCAGGATCCTGTCATCAATAAGCCTCATGAGGTTTTCTTCATATTCATCGGGCTCATGGATGAGTGATACTCCCCCAGGCTCAGGTTCCCTGGCACCCGATTCTACTTCAAGCTCCGTAACGGTCTCATCGTGCCCCAAAGGCCTGACCTTCTGGTTCCTCTTAAGCCATCTTTGGCATTCGTCATGTGATCCTATGAACAACACGAAAAATTCCCTGTTCTTCAACACCGCCACCAGACGATAACCCCTGCCAAGATCGTACTTCAGGCAGTTTACGATCCTGGCCTCACCCCTTTTTGTCAATCTTCCAAGACGCCGTGGATCCTTAATTCCCCGGCTGGTAGCCCTTTCAATGATTGCCTGCGCCCTGCCGGCAATCAAGCTGGCCGTACCACCTGATCTCAGGAGGTCTGCCAGACGCCTTTGGAATGTCTCGCTCACGTAGACGCGCTTGATCATATTGGTAGCTATCATTCCGGTTCAAACCTGCCTTCACAAGATGGAAACCACGGATGCACGAATTGTCCGATTGTTGACTTGCGATTGGTTACGGGCATTTACCACGCTTAATAAATTCTACTGATACAGACCATGTGCGGCCCGTACCCTTAAACGCCACATCCTATGATATGAAAACACGACCCTGATCGGGATGTATTTTCACGTTAAATTTATTCCAAAAACCTCATGGATGTCCAATTGTACTTGGAGATAAGGCTGTTTACTTTTATAGAATTTTCCAATAATTGTTATATTATTCCAGCGTTGAGCCAATCATGCTATGTGACAGTATTGCCCCGTTATCTTTTGTGCTTGCAAGGCACACCTTGAGGGGAATAGAGTTGCCATGTAATCCAGGGCTTGGTGAGGCGGGAAACGGCGATTCATGACGGACTCAATATTGGTTAGCTATTCTATGCGGAAAGGGGGCGACTAGGCATGATCGAAATGCGCCAACTAGAGGTATTCATGGCGATCTGGAAGACAAAGAGTTTCAGCCTGGCGGCAAAGAGTCTTTATCTGACGCAACCGACTATCAGTGGACACATAAAGGCACTGGAGGATCTTCTGGGTGTACAATTGTTTCACAGAAGTGTAAGGGAAATTACCCCGACCAAGGCGGGAGAAGTCCTATACCCGTTTGCCCGTAAGATCCTGAGGGTAAACAACCAGGCCCAGCAGGAAATTGCCAAATTCCTTGGACAGGAAAAGGGAAAACTTGAGATCGGTGGCAGCAATATCCCTGGCCAATACGTACTCCCTGGCCTTGTAAGTGAATTCAAAGCGACCCGCCCGAAGGTGCGAGTAACGGTAACGATCTCGGATACAGCATCCATAATAGAATCTGTCTCATCGGGGAATATCGAACTTGGCATGGTAGGTGCTAAGCTCAAAAACAAGAACCTGGAATTCACTCCGTGTTTCCATGACAAGCTGGTACTCATCGTCCCCTCGGGACATCCTCTCGCGCGAAGGAAAAAGGTGCGGGTACAGGAGCTGCTCAAAGAGCCGTTTGTAATAAGGGAGCAAGGCTCAGGAACCAGGTATACCACTGAAATGGCACTTGAGGCCCTTGGAATACACCTGGATGATTTGAACGTGGTTGCCGAAATGGGAAGTACCGAGGCCGTACGCCAGGCAGTAAAGAACGGCCTTGGATGCGCCATACTCTCAGAGAAGGCGGTCATGGACGACCTCGGCTATGGGTTACTCCATGCACCTGTCATTGAATCGCTGGACCTAAGGAGGCAATTTTTTGTGATACGCCACAGCCGCAGGCAATTGTCCCCCCTAGCCAAGGCATTTTTCAGTTCCCTTGCCCCACTGTGTGGCGGGGAAGGTTGAACAAATATATACCGGCGGCCTCACGATAGGGGGTCGATCAGGGAATCCTCCATATTGTTTTCCTATCCAATGCGTCTTCTTTATCAATAATTCCAATTGGATTTTGAAATCCCTTCAGCATATAAAAGGAAGGCTGGCAATCCACTTCCTGACAACACCTTCATCCCTGCCTGGCTTCCTTGTCAAGGTGCCCTAGTAGCGATGAAGGCCTGACAAAAGAAAAACAATCACCCCGTAACGTGGAGAAAGGTAACGATGGCCAATAAATACGAGGAGATGTGGAAACGTCTCGACCTTGACCTCACTGCCCACGAGGGACTTCTTACGGTCCTGGGCAAATTTTACAACGATATCTACCTCGATCAAAAGGGACGCCCCAAGGGCATGGAATACCTGGACTTCGTCATGGGTGAGATACACGGCCTGCGGATACGAGAAATCACCGAGGCCAAGGCCTCTGGGAAAAAGGTATTCGGCACCTTCTGTGTCTTCGTGCCAGAGGAAATCATCCTAGCCGCAGATGCTATAGCAATCGGTTTATGTTCAGGGGCAGAGGTCGGCAATGAATACGCAGAACGCTACCTTCCACGGAACACATGTGCCCTCATAAAATCCTTCTTTGGCTTCAGTCTGGCCAGGCTATGCCCGTTCACCAATTCCTGTGACCTGGTAATTGGGGAGACCACATGTGACGGCAAGAAAAAGGCATATGAAATATTTAATGATTTTACACCAACCTATGTCATGGAAGTCCCTCATACGAAAGGGCCAGCGGCAAAGGAACTCTTCAGGTACGAGGTGGAAAGATTCAAGGACAAGGTTGAGCAGGTCACAGGGAACAGGATCACCGGGGACAGGCTCCTTTCTGCAATAAGGCTGGTGAACAGACGACGAAGGGCGCTCAAAAGGCTTAATGCCATCAGGGCGGCTGATCCGGCACCAATCAGTGGCAGGGATGCATTACTGATAAACCAGGTGGCGTTCTATGACGATCCGGAAAGGTTCACGAAGAATATAGAACGACTGTGTGACGAGCTGGAAGAACGGACAGCTAGGCACGAAGGGGTTGCGCCCGAGGCTACGAAGAGGATCCTGATGTCGGGCTGCCCCATGGCAGTACCAAACTGGAAGCTGCCGTATGTCGTCGAGGGCTCCGGAGCGGTGATAGTCGGTGAAGAAAGCTGCGTTGGGCAACGGAATACCAGGGACCTCGTTGATGAAGACGTACACGATATGAACGATATGCTCGATGCTATTACTGACAGGTACATGGGTATAAATTGCGCGGTCTTCACACCCAACGAATCCAGACTCCGGGACATAGAACAAATGGCAAATATACTGAAGGCAGATGGGGTCATCCACTATTCACTGCAGTTCTGCCAACCCTATGCCATTGAATCGGCCAAGATCGAACAGGGACTTGAAAAGGCAGGCATACCCTTCCTCCGCCTGGAGACAGGCTACTCAATGGAGGACGTCGAACCGCTCAAGACCCGGGTCGAGGCCTTCCTGGAGATGATCTGACCAGCATGTTAAAGGCAGGTATTGACGTAGGCTCACGATCTATCGAGCTTGTGGTACTAAGAAACGGAGAGATCCATCTGAAAACCAGGCAGGAAACCTCCTTTGATTACATTTCCCAGGTAAACGACATGCTGAAGGGCCTTGATCTGGATGCAATTCTGGTGACAGGTTACGGACGCCACCTTGTCTCCAAAAAATTGGGAACAGGACACGTAACCGAAATAAAGGCCTATGCAGCAGGCGTCCGCCGCCTGCGCCATGATGCAAAGGCAATCCTCGACATAGGCGGGCAGGATACCAAGGCAATCCTTCTCGATGAAAACGGCAGGGTGATTCGGTTCGAGATGAATGACCGCTGTGCAGCGGGTACGGGACGTTTCCTGGAGATCATGGCCCAGGCGCTTGGTTGCACGGTCATGGATCTTGCGGAGCTGGCCCTGTCAGGCAGACGCTCCCTTGCCATTTCCAGTATATGCACGGTATTTGCCGAAACAGAGGTAGTCGCATTGATGGCCAAGGGCGCAAGGCCCCAGGATGTGGCAAGGGCACTGGTCCGTAGCGTTGCAAGGCGTTCATCTGCCATGTTGAAACGGATAGGCGCCAGCGAAGGGGTTGTCTTCTGTGGGGGCGTGGCAAAGAACGTGGCGGTTCACAAGGAGTTGGAGGATATCCTGGGCAGCAGGGTCGAGGTCCCTGAAGAACCGGATTATGCCGGGGCACTAGGCGCAGCCCTTCTGGCAGGTTGAGGCATGTAAGGTGCCACAAGAAAATAACTGGAAGGATAAAAGATGCAGGAGGAAAGACATGCGAAGAAAGGATTGTTCCGGTCTGGCCTGTCCACA
>JAJRZR010000037.1 GCA_024275145.1 Deltaproteobacteria bacterium
AGAGCTTGCTGGCCGTATCCCTGATGCCAGCCAAGACCACCTTATCCATTCCTGTATCCTGGATTTTGATACCCTACAGGATATCAACCATCTTATAGAAACTGCCATTCGGGATGACTGTCCCACTCAATTACGGGAGGGACGGCTCATCAAGGAGGGTTACAACAGTGAACTTGATGAATTGATAGAGATTCACAGAAACGGCAGGTCCTTCATCGCCGGTATCGAGGCCGAGGAGAGGAAAAGGACAGGGATAGCGAACCTGAAAGTAGGTTATAATAAGGTTTTTGGTTATTTCATAGAGGTGACGAAATCCCAGGCCTCAAGGGTTCCTGAAGACTATGTCAGGAAACAGACGCTCGTGTCTGCTGAAAGATATATTACCCCTGCCCTGAAGGAGGCCGAGTCCAAGATCCTTTCTGCCCAAGAGCGCAGGCTCAGCATAGAATATGAACTGTTTCAGGAAATAAGATTGAAGATCGCAGCGCAGGGCAGCAGGATTCAGAAGACCGCTGCCATCATAGCAGAGGTGGACTGCCTTGCAGGCCTGGGCACGGTTGCCCAATCATATGATTATTGCCGGCCCGAGCTTAACCTGGATCAAGGTATAATAATAAAGGAAGGACGTCATCCGGTGGTTGAACAAAGCCTGGATGAGGCGTTTGTGCCTAATGATATCGAATTGAATCATCGGTCCTCTCAACTTGTCATAATTACAGGGCCGAATATGGCGGGAAAATCTACTGTATTGCGTCAGACTGCATTGATCGTGCTTATGGCACAGATGGGGAGTTTCGTGCCGGCTTCATCCGCCACCATTGGCCTTGTTGATCGGATTTTTACCAGGGTGGGGGCCACGGATTACCTGGCCAGGGGGCAAAGCACTTTTATGGTAGAGATGAGTGAGACAGCGAATATCCTTCATAATGCCACCGGTAGAAGCCTGGTGATACTGGATGAGATTGGCCGCGGCACCAGCACATATGATGGCCTGTCCATTGCTTGGTCTGTGGCTGAACATTTGCTTTTCAAGGATGGAACCGGTGTGAAGACCTTGTTCGCTACCCACTACCATGAACTTACCGAACTTGCCAAAAAACACAAAAAGGTCCGAAACATGCATATTGCCGTGAAGGAATGGGGCGGGAAGATCTCCTTCCTAAGACGCTTGCAGGATGGGGCGACCAACCGTAGTTACGGTATACAGGTGGCAGCCCTTGCCGGTGTGCCTGGAGAAGTAATACGGACTGCCAAGGAGTTTTTGTCGCAGATAGAAAAAAGTCATTCCCAACAGGGAAAAATCAATAGATACGGGCATGCTTCGCCCAGGGCTGCCCAAAAGACTCTTCCATTGGTGATAGACAGGGGAGCCGCCATAAGAAAGAGGATTCTTGAGGCCGATCTTGACAACATGACCCCCATCGAGGCCTTGAATTTTTTGGCAGAGTTAAAGAAAAATGTGGAAAAATCCCGGGAACAACGTTGAGAAGGTATCACCCGCCATGTCTTATTTTCCAGAGTATGGTCTATGTGTTTATCCGTTTATATTTTGAAAGTACATAAAGGTGTTAGCTTTGCACTGACATTTTTGTTCCTCTCTTGCGTTTTCTTCCAATTCCTTTTCTGTTCGCAAGCCAGGGCTGGAAAATTTCATATCAGCAAGGCTGAATCTGCATACAGGCAGGCCAGAAGACAATATGACAGGCTTGCAAGGAGTCCGCGGTTAAGGAAGGATCGCCGGTCTTGGATAAAGGTGATAAACAAGCTCAGGCTGGTCTATCTTGCATATCCGGACGACAAGAGCGTGGCCCCGAAGGCGTTGTTCATGATGGCCGGTTGTTACCGGGGATTATATGGATATTCGCGGTCAAAGGATGACCTTAAAAACGCCATCATGCGCTATGAAATCCTGGTAGAGAAATTCCCGGAAAGTCGCCTTGCAGACGATGCCCTTTATGCCATGGCCGAGCTGTATCAGCGTCAAGGCAAGCTATATCTGGCCAGGGATGCATTGGAACAGATCCTGAGTGAATATCCAAAGGGCGACAGGGGGGGCAGGGCTGCCCGAAAGCTGAAAAAGCTGGGCTTCTGGCCTCCAAGGACCGTCCCAAGGGTTACAATTGCCAGCAAGGACATGAAAGAGGGGACAACAGTCCCAGGGGCTCATGCTAAGAGCCCGAGCATTCCTTCCCATTCAGCTACGGCCATCATAGGTTCTATACGGTACTGGTCCGACAAGGACTATACGAGGGTAGTCATAGATTCCTCCAGGGCCGTATCCTTCAAAAAGGGATATCTGCCTGCAAACAGGCGAAAAAGGCTTCCCAAGAGGTTCTTCCTGGATCTTTCTCCTGCCTATAAGAAAAGAGGGCTCAAGGAAGAAATAGACATAAGGGATGGACTCTTGAAGGCGGTCAGGGTCGCCCAATTTCAAGCAAGGACCGTGCGGGTGGTCTTCGATCTGAACAAGACGGAAAAGACCAGGGTTTTTTACCTTGAGGACCCGTTTAGGATCGTAGTAGATGCATTTGGTGAAGGCTATTCCAGGCCATGTCCGGCTCCGAGAAGGCCACATTATCCGAGCAAGGTCACGGGCAAGTCCGGTGAGAAAATGGGTAACCTCTCCCTGGCCCAGCAGCTCGGGCTTTGTGTGAGGAGGGTGGTGATTGATGCAGGGCATGGTGGTAAGGATCCTGGAGCCATAGGCCCCTCCGGACTCCAGGAGAAGAAGGTTGTCCTCGAGATAGCCAAGAAAGTTGCTGCTAAGCTGAAGGCACGGCGTGGGTGGCAGGTCATCCTGACCAGAAGGAGTGACCGTTTCCTGCCCCTCACCCAGAGGACCGCCATAGCGAATGCAAAAAAGGCGGACATCTTTGTTTCCATACACGCAAACGCTGCTCCCAACCGACGGCTGAGGGGTGTTGAGACGTATTTTCTGAATTTTGCCCTGGATGAAGAGGCCATGAGGGTGGCTGCCAGGGAAAATGCCACCTCTAGAAAACGTATCAGCGAGCTTAAAAACATTTTGAATGATATCATGAAGAATACCAAGGTAAACGAGTCCTCACGGCTTGCGGCCAAGATCCAGGAGAACGTCGTAGAGGATCTCAGGAAGAGATATCGGCGTATAAAGGATCTTGGTGTAAAGCAGGCGCCATTTTTCGTTTTAATAGGTGCCAGGATGCCTTCTGTCCTGGTAGAGGTATCCTTCATAAGTAATAAGGAGGAAGAAAGACGGCTCAAGAATGGAAGGTACCTGGATAAAATTGCAGATGGGATCGTAAAGGGTATAGTGTCATACGCAAGGGAGACAGAAATGGCCTATCTGCCCTCAGGTACCTCGTAACCCTCCTTCAAGATCTTTATGTGGTCCGTTTTGAGCCGTATCCCAGGAGACAAAAAATATGGCCCAACTGGAATGTATTTTATAGTAAATTTTCATGGGCATGTACAATCGGATATCTTCGTCCGGGGAAATTTTTATATCTATCTAATATACCAACTTTTTTCTCCTTCGTAAGGCCTTGTTTTCGAACAAAGCAGTCGTTTTCCAAGAATCCTTCCTTTTATTTGATAATACCAGCTTGAATTTTGTTCTCTCTTTGCTTAAATTGGTTGCCAATTTATCATTCTATGGTTTTTAATCGTGCCAAAAGCAGGCACTGATCCCGGGTATGCAGGTTACAAGCTTACCCAAAACATGAGGCTGAGGCTATATAAGTGTACCCTAAATTATGTACTTCGAATGCCGAACGAAGATACTTCCGCTTTCATTTAAGACAGTTATGACTATTTGGGGACACATAAAAGGTGCCTTGAAATCAGGTCAAAACTGTTCGGCACCTGGAATCGTAAGAGAGGCTCGCAATTTCGCCAAATCTATTGTGCTGCCAGCAAGTTAAAGTACTAAAGTGTGTCTGCGTCCCTTACGTATGGAGCTTTGGCAAATTTGCAATTTGAGTTTACTAGTTCGTTCGGCGGCGTGCCAGCAAATTGGACCATACAAGGTTGCAAGATCCTTGCGGCTTCAACGCCTGTTATTTAAAAAATATTTTTGGGCACGGAGTGTATGCCCATGGGCATAGTGGCCGATCCAAGGTCTAGGTGCAGTGAATTTAGGGAAAAGAACGATTGGCGTGGATAATAAGATTTTAGCGTGAAAATATATCCAGCCCTTGGTTCGCGGCGTCAAAGGTAAGGGCTGTAAAGAAGGTTGCTTTAAGAATTCCAATATATGGTCTTTAGTTCTGTCCTTATCAAGCAAAAACCGACCAAGTAGAGTGGACAAAATATCTTAGCGAGGAGGTTATCATGCATAGGGGGCAATATTACACGCATCTTTTTCTGATCCTTACCGTTATGTTTGGTGTGGGCCTACTTACAAGCTGTGCCAAAAAGGCCGTTGTGGCACCAGAGACTCCAGCCGTGGCCACTGAACAGATCCCTGAGGCACCAAGTGAATCGGCAGCTACGGCTGCAGGGGCCGAATCGGAACAGGGTATCGGGGAAGCCGCACTGTCGGGCCAGGGCGCAGCCACTGAAACCTATGGGGAGGAAATATCGGAAGCACGTACCAGTGCCCCCATGTTACCGATTTACTTTGACTTCGATAAATACAACATCAGGCCGGACATGAAATCCCGGATAGAACAAAATGCCAAGTTCCTCTTGGATCATCCTTCGGTCAGGATTGAGATTCAGGGTAATTGCGACGAAAGAGGGAGCAACGAGTATAATCTGGCCTTGGGTGAAAAAAGGGCGAAGGCCGCCAAGGCATATCTTATCAATCTGGGGGTCAACCCTGATCGTATGGAGACGGTAAGTTTTGGCGAGGAGAAACCGCTTGATCCAGGCCACAATGAAAAGGCATGGGCGAAGAACCGCCGGGATGATTTCGTAATTATAAGGTAGCAGCGCCACAGGTACAGCTTTCTGAAAGGCAACAAGGATCTTGTTGCCGGCTTATCGGGGCAATATGCGTGGCAGCACACGGCTATGTCTGTGACAGGGGTTGTTTGTTACTTTATATGCTTGAGAAATTAGTAACTATGACAGGTCCTTGCCACATTTGAGGTCTTTATCTCGGATTATGCAGCTCGCAAGTTTGCCGAAGCCGCAAGGACATGCAGAAGTATCTGTGTCCTTCAAGTGCCCGTCAACGTAGCAAATTCGGCAAAGTTGCGAGCCCCTTGCGGCTTCAAATGCTGGATGATTTCGTTGAGAAGTTGTTGCACCTTTTGGGTGAACCGCAGTAAATGCTAATTTACTTATAACATTTTGTAATTTTAACGCAATCCTATTTATTAAGCATTTGAAGTGCATAATTTGGGTTTATTTTTAGGAGGAAGAGTCTATATCATGAATCAGCGTGTATTCAACAGCGCGGTTGCTATCTTCGTCATTTCAACATTTCTGGTTTTCCTTGCGTTCACTATAGCAGGTGCTGCCGGTCAGCCTGTAAAGATTGCTACTATCAATATGCAAAAGGTGGTAAGAAATTCCGCGGCTGGCAAGAAGGCCATGAAGGAACTCAATGAGAAATTCGAGGCCCTTCAAAAGAAATTAAAGGCAAAGCAGGAAGAAATAAAGGCATTCAAAGAGGATCTGGAAAAGAAGGCCCCTCTGATGAGTGAAGAGGCAAGGGCAGACAAGGAACGTGAGTATAAAAAGATGCTTCGGGACTTCAAGGACAAAAGCGATGATGCCCAGTACGAGATGCGGCAGGCTGAGTCAAAAAGGATGGAACCTATATTGAAGGAGCTGGAAAAGCTGGTTAATCAGATCGGAAGGGATGGTAAGTATACCATTATATTAGAGCATAATATGCCTGGTCTTTATTACATATCACCGGATATCGATATAACCGACATGGTCATAAAGAAATACGACAGCCAGACCAATACGAAAACGAAGTAGACAGGGATTCCTGGGAAAATTTTACTCCTTTGTTGACCTTGAGAACACATCTTGCCTTGGGATTCCTTGATGCCTCGGGCATAGGTGGTCTTTCTTCATGGCAAGTGCTTGCCAATTTACGGGATGGGGTGAGAGTTTCCCAGGGGGCTAACTAATGAAGGGATAGAGAAAATTCAAATGCTTCACATCGATATCGAAAAACAAGAGGGGCTTTCTAGGGAGCAACTGGACGAACTTCAGAAAATGTGGGCCCGCTGTGCCAGCCGCGTAATTCTTGCTACTACGCTTGCAGGAAGTGGTCATCCTGGTGGTTCCCTGTCCTCTCTTCACATGTTGCTTGTCCTTTACAGTGTCATACGTCACAATCCTCAAGAGCCGGGCTGGAATGGCCGGGACAGGCTGGTCATAAGCATCGGGCATGTCTCGCCAGGGGTGTACAGTGTTTTGTCAGAGTTCGGTTATTTTCCAGAGGACCGTTTCCTTGCCGAGTTTAGACGGGCCGGTTCCCCCTTTGCCGGGCACGTGGAACACGTTGTGCCAGGTGTAGAGTGGAATACAGGAAATTTGGGCCAGGGCCTGTCTGTGGCTACGGGAATATGTATGGCCCAGGGGTTCAACAAGCTGCCTGGAAAAACTATATGCCTCATGGGGGATGGGGAACAGCAAAAGGGGCAGATCGCCGAGGCCCGCAGATTTGCTACCAAGTATAATCAGGGACAATTGATAGGCATCGTGGATCGTAATCATTTGCAGATCGGCGGTTCCACCGAGGGCGTTATGCCAGTCAGGGTAAGGGAGGAATACGAGGCATCGGGCTGGAACGTGGTATACGTCCCTGACGGGAATGACTTCCAGATCTTTTTCAAGGCATTGCGCAGGGCCTGGCTGCATGAGGAGCTTGAACCCGAAAGGCCAACCCTGCTCGATTCCAGGACGGTCATGGGTAAAGGCATATCCTTTATGGAGAACAAGGCCAAGTATCATGGAGCCCCCCTTTCTGTGGATCAGGCAAGGGACGCATTAAGGGAACTCGGCCAGCCCCCGGAACTTGTGGATGAATGGATGGAGAAAAGAAGGACACACAGGATCGGTCCGCCTTATCCCTCTCCAGAAGTGCATTATCCAATGATCAATATGGGCAATCCCATAGAATATCCTGTGGGGAAAAAGACGGATTGCCGTTCTGCCTATGGCTCAGCGTTGAAAGACCTTGCGGAAAACAATAATCGTCCAGAATCTGCCCCACGGATAGTAGGTTTTAGTTGTGACCTGGAGGGCTCTGTCAAGATGCAGGGCTTCCACCAGGTTTCTCCAGGTGCCTTTGTCGAGGCAGGTATCCAGGAGCATCATGCCGCTGCCTGTGCAGGGGCCATGAGCCGTGAAGGACTTGTGGTCTTTTTCAGTACCTTTGGTGTGTTTGCTGCGGGGGAAACCTATAACCAGCACCGTTTAAACGATCTGAACCAGACACATCTCAAGATCGTTTCCACCCACCTTGGCCTGGATGTAGGTGAAGATGGCCCTACCCATCAATGTATTGATTACATAGGCCTTTTCAGTAATCTTTTTGGCTTCTCTATCTTTATGCCCGCAGATCCTAACCAGACAGACAGGATTATCAGGTACGTGGCAACCCATCCTGGCAATGTCTTCGTGGGCATGGGCAGGTCCAAGATGCCTCCTATTACGGATGAGACCGGCAGGCTCTTCTTTGACAAGGGCTACGTGTTTAAACCCGGCAAGGCGGATTGGTTGAGAGAGGGATCACAAATTACCTTCATAGGTTATGGGTCGGTCATGTCAAATGCTGTTAAGGCAGCGGAAATGCTCAAGGATGAAGGGATTTCTGCCGGGGTATTGAATATGGCTTCCATCAAACCCGTAGATGAAGTCGCCATTACCAAGGCTGCCTCCATAGGACCGGTAATCACGGTAGAAGACCATATAGCCGCTACAGGATTGGGTGCAATCGTGGGCAGGATCTTTGCGCGAAATGCTGTTGCTCAGCGACTGATAACGCTGGGTGTTACTGCCTATGGTTCATCGGGTAAGCCCGCCGATCTCTACAGGCTTCAGGGGCTTGATGCCGAAGGGCTTGTAATAGCCGCTCAGAAGGCCCTGGAGTAAGACAGTGCATTTTTCCAAAGACAAGCTGGAACCATGCCAGTACATGGAAGGGGTATATTATTTTACATAATGGGGCCATCGGGCGCCGGGAAGGATGCATTGCTCCGATTTGTCAGGGGGCGTATCGATGGGAACCATGGTATCGCCTTTTCCCATCGTTATATCACGAGGCCTGCGGATTATGGAGGGGAAAACCATGTGGAGTTGTCAGATGGGGAGTTCGCTGAGCGTAAGGCATTCGGCTGTTTCTTGATGGACTGGGAGGCCCATGGATTCAAGTATGCCATAGGGATTGAGGCAAGCATCTGGCTGGTAAGGGGGTTGAGCGTAGTAGTCAGTGGCTCAAGAAGATATTTTTCTCAGGCCCTTGAGATCTATCCCAGGATAAGAGGGATTCTAGTGACTGCCAGTCCAGAAATCTTAAGTAAGAGGCTTGCGGCACGGGGCAGAGAGGATAACGCAGCCATCCTGGAAAGGTCTTTGCGGACTGTAGAATTCAGGGAGGCTGAACGCGATGTTTTCATCCTTGAAAATAATAGCACCCTGGAAGAGGCAGGCGAAAAGCTTATTGCATATCTGTTGGCCAATGCTGGGAAGTGACTTCTTTATTGAACCCGGGTTATGCACTTCAAATACTGAATAAATAGAATTGTGTTAAAAATTACAAGATGTTACAAGCAAATTAGTATTCTCTTCGGTTCACCCAAAAGGTGCATCAACTTCTCAACTAAATCATCCAGCATTTGAAGTCACAAGGGGCCTGCAATTTACCAAATCTGCTACCTTGCAAGGGGTTTAACCCAGATTATGCACTTCAAATGCCCGAGAAGAAGATTTTGTCTGAATAATTCGATGGTTAACTGCAATTTATCCGACAAACCTGTTCACCCAAAAGGTGCGGCTTCATCCAGTTTTATATCTCAGGCACTTGAAGCCGCAAGGGGCTCGCGAATTTACTGAATCTGCTTTGTTGTCGCGCACTTGAAGTACCAAAGTACGTCTGCGTGCCATCCGCCTCGCATCTTCGGCAAACTTGCG
>JAJRZR010000038.1 GCA_024275145.1 Deltaproteobacteria bacterium
AATCTTCATGCTCTGTAAGTGCCCGGCCAAGATAAACCTTTTTTTGATCATAACGGGTAGAAGGGAGGATGGTTACCACCTGATCCAGACCCTGTACCAGAAGATCTCCCTGTATGATGAGTTGGAGATGCTGGTGTCCGAGGGGAAACAGGACATACATATTACCTGCCCGGATACCATTCCTTCCGGGGAGGGAAACCTGGTCTACAGGGCCGCTCTACTGTTCAAGGCAGAGACGGGAATAGAATTTGGTCTCAGGGTCAGGATCAGGAAGGCTATCCCGCCGGGTGGAGGTCTAGGTGGCGGAAGCAGCGATGGTGCCGCTGTTTTGGCGGGTTTGAACAGGGAACTTGGATCGCCGTTGACAACAGAGGATCTTGTGGCATTAGGGGGCAGATTGGGGGCCGATGTCCCTTTTTTCCTTCTCGATGCCGCTGCTGCCATAGGAAGTGGAATTGGCACCACGTTGACCCCCTGGCCTGCACATGTCGGATGGTATGTGCTTGTACTCCCGAATTTTTCCGTAAGTACCCGCTGGGCCTATGAGAATTTCGTGTTGACAAGGGTTGACGAGGACACTATTTTTGACGGCCGAAAGATAATTGAGGGCCTTTTGTGGCAAAATGACCTGGAACGACCGGTCATTGGCAGGTATCCTGAGATAGGACACCTGAAGAAGCTACTTGTTACCCTGGGGGCCGAGGCAGCCATGATGTCAGGCAGCGGCTCCACGGTGTTTGGCTGGTTCACCACTGAGTCCAAGGCCGTGAAGGCATGTGACATCCTCAGGCACCGGTATGGCTACAGGGCCGTAATCACAAAGGGGCTCGAGTAGGTGCTGTTTTCCGGTGGTTTGAAGGTGCGGGAGCCCAGGTTGCCCACTTCATTTGCATCCTGGCTAAACGTGCGGGCTGCATGATTTTGGATGATCTAAGGCGGGAAGCAGTTCTTCTTCACACAGGTATCTTCGGATAAAAGTTTTGGTCTTTTCGTTGGGGCGTCGTCAAGCGGTAAGACACGGGTCTTTGGAACCCGCATTCGGAGGTTCGAATCCTCCCGCCCCAGCCATTGTTTCAGTGGTTTTTTCCGGCAAGGCATATGCTTCGTGGATGACATCGCCCCTCTTTGTAACAGGGTGTCATCACGATCTTTATGTGAACTTGTCAGGCACTAAATCGAAGTATAGGCGGGGGATCGACATAGGCAATGCCTGTTAACAAAATCAAGATATTTAGCGGTAACGCACACACCAAACTTGCACAGGAAATATGTGACTACCTGAGTATGCCCCTAGGCAGGGCATCCGTACGCACGTTCAGTGACGGTGAAATTTTCGTGGAGATAGGGGAGAACGTCCGCGGGGCAGACGTATTCGTAATTCAACCCACATGTCCACCAGTAAACCACAATTTGATGGAACTTCTAATAATGGTTGATGCCCTCAGAAGGGCATCATCCCGGAGGATAACCGCGGTAATGCCTTATTATGGTTATGCCCGCCAGGATCGTAAGGCCGCTCCGAGGGTGCCGATCTCAGCCAAGCTTGTGGCAGACATAATAACCACCGCAGGGGCCCGGAGGGTCCTGGCCATGGATCTGCACGCGGGGCAGATACAAGGCTTTTTCAGTATCCCTGTAGATCATCTCTTTGCTGCCCCCATTCTGCTCGAGAGCCTGAAGGATTTCGACAAGGACGGCCTCGTCATGGTCTCTCCTGACGCAGGCGGAGTGGAAAGGACGAGGGCCTTCGCAAAGAGGTTGGGCGCAGGCCTTGCAATCATAGACAAGCGTCGTGAAAAGGCGAACGAATCCCAGGTAATGAATCTGATCGGTAACGTGGAGGGAAAGACCACGGTGATCCTGGACGACATGGTAGATACCGCTGGCACATTGTGCAAGGCCGCATTGGCCCTCAAGGAACATGGTGCCAGAGAGGTGCATGCCTGCGCTACACATCCGGTGCTTTCAGGGCCGGCAGTGGAACGGTTGCGCAAATCCGAGCTGGAATCGCTGATCGTGACGGACACTATCCCCCTGAGGGAGGATGCGAAGGCCCTTGAAAAGATAAAGGTCAAATCCGTAGCAGGCCTTTTGGGTGAAGCTATCAAGAGGATACATGACGACGATTCTGTAAGCTCGTTGTTCGTATAACACGAGAATCAAAAGGGGCCGAGGGGCCTTTAAAATAAAAGAGGAGTTTTTGAGATGAAACAGTTATCCCTGGATGCCCAGGTCAGGAATGAAACAGGTAAGGGAGTAGCCCGCAAGCTGCGCAAGGCAGGGCGCCTGCCCGGCGTATTGTATGGTCCAAAGAGCGATCCTGTCCCCCTGTCGGTAGATATGCACCTATTCAACAAGGCCCTTATAGCAGGAAAGGGTGAACAAATATTGTTCAACCTGACCTTGAGGGACAACGGTCAGACAGGGGAAAGGCTCGCTCTTGTCAAGGAACTCCAGCTCCATCCCGTTAACGATCAGGTCCGCCATGTGGATTTTTACGAGGTCCATGTGGGTGAAAAGGTACAGGTCGACGTACCGATAAGGATAACCGGCAAGGCAGTGGGCGTGGACGTCTCGAAGGGCGTTTTGGAGATAATCCAGAGGAGCGTGCGTATCGCCTGTCTGCCCATGACCATTCCGAATGAGATAGACGTGGATGTAACCAATCTGGATGTAGGTGACGCATTGCATATCGCAGACGTAAAGCCACCCGATGGGGTCGAATTCCTCGATGATCCAAAAACGACCCTGGTAACGGTAGTAGGCTCGACCGTCCAGGAAGAAGCAGCCGAGGAGGAGGAAGAGGAGATCGAGGAGGAAACCGAGTAGCTTCCTGGTCTTCAGGACATTCCCTCATACCTTTAAGTCACTTGTTTTTGACTTTTCCTTCAGGGGATTACAGAATAAACCCAGATATCTCCTGGAACTGGTAAACGCCGGTTCCAGGCAGAACCTTTTCTCACTATTCAACCTTGTCCAAGTTTCTCATCGTCGGCCTGGGAAATCCGGGCCGCAAATATACAACAACCCGCCACAATATCGGCTTCATGGTCCTGGATCGGTTTGCTTCCATGGCAGGGAAAGTATTTACTGTTACCACAAAAAGGCCACCCTACGAACTGGCCGACTTCAGGTTCCAAGGACACAGGCTCTTCCTGCTCAAGCCCTTGACCTATATGAACAAAAGTGGAGAGGCAGTATCAAGGGTAGCGCACTTTTACAGGCTTTCTCCCGAGGAGATACTGGTCGTACACGATGATATCGACATGCCACTGGGCAGATTGAAATTTGTCAAGGATGGAGGGGCAGGAGGACACAACGGGGTACGTTCCGTGATAGCACTACTGGGCACGAAGAATTTTGTGCGGTTGAAGGTCGGGATCGGCCGCCCCGTGGATGATATGCCTGTGGACGCCTATGTCCTTTCACCATTTGCCCAGTCGGAGCGAACCATTGTGGAAAGGGTCATCATAAAGGCGACAGAGGCCCTATCATGCTTTCTCACGGAAGGCATGGATACTGCAATGAATCGGTTTAACGGTATGATGATATAGGGTTTCCATACCCCGTATTGTCCTGATCGTACACCTGAAAACCGAACGAACCGGGCATCTTGAGGTTTCGGCCTACGAGTTTTACGTTGCCTTGGGCCTTGTGTTTTTGTTATTGTTTATTTATGCACCCGGATGTAACTACCACATGGGTAAGTCGCGGGCGTATCCAGATATGACCCCAAATCATTCGCTTCAAACTACGGGCTGCATAATTCGGGTTCATAGTATACCTTGGATGCTGAAGGAGATTTGTCAAATTGAAGAAGGTACTGAATTCCTTGATTATCCTTTCACTGGTGATCCTGGTGGGCGCAGGGGTCTACGCCGGCCTATTCCTCCTGGAAGGCAGCCCCCCTGTCATAAGTAAAGAAAAGGTGCCCAAGATCCTGGGCCGTGATTCCAGGGTAAGCTTCAAGGTCGAAGATGACAAATCCGGCATCAGGGCCGTGTACGCCGAACTCGAACAGAATGGAAAGAGCGTGCTCCTTGGCTCGAAATCTGTACCGGTGCCGGAATGGTGGAAGGGTTCAGGGGTGAAGGAACTCGAGGTTTCCTGGAATGTACGCCCCCTTGCCGAGGGCCTCAAGGATGGGAAGGCCATCCTGAAGATTCGTGCCTATGATGCCTCCTTGAGGCGGGGGTTGAAGGGAAATGAGTCCATAATGGAGATTCCCATTACGATTGATCTTTCCCCGCCCCGAATAATACCCGTCAGCACCGTTCACAATATCAGTACCGGAGGCAGCGGTCTGGTATCGTTCAGGGTAAACGAAGATGTGGAAAAAGCCGGTGTGTGGGTAGGCAAGCTATTCTTTCCTGCGTACAAGCTTACGGACGCCGGGCAGGATGCCTTCGCAGCCATGATAGCCCTTCCGTTCAATGCGAAAAAATCGATCCCCGTGCGTATAGAAGCAGTGGATAAGGCGGGCAACTCCGCCAAATCTATCGTTTCGTGCCGCATCATGAAGAAACAACCCAGGGTGGATAGGATAAGGATCACCGATGGTTTCCTAGAAAGAAAGATGCCGGATTTCATGGCCCGTTATCCTGATCTCAAGGGTTCGCTCCTCCAGGTATTTCTGGAGGTAAATACCAGGATGAGACAGGATGACAACGATCAAATAAGGAAAATATGCAGTGCAGGGGCCGGAAGTCCGCAAATTATGTGGCATGGGGCATTCAAGAGGATGCCAGGTGCCCTGAGGGCGGGTTTTGCCGATTACAGGCATTACTTTTACAAGGGAAAGGAGATCGGCCAGGCCTATCATATGGGGGTAGACATAGCCTCCGTGGCCCATGCCCCGGTGCCAGCAGCAAATGAAGGGCAGGTAGTCTTTGCCGATTATCTGGGTATATATGGAAATACCATAATAATTGATCATGGCCTGGGATTATTCAGCATGTATTCCCACCTGAGTGCTATGCGGGTTTCCAAGGGTGACAGGGTCAGAAAGGGGGATACGATCGGAAACACCGACATGACCGGCTTGGCTGGTGGTGATCATCTCCATTACGGAATGCTTGTGAATGGTGTTTTCGTCAATCCAAAGGAATGGTGGGATAAGAGGTGGATAAAGGATCATATAACGGCAAACCTGCCCGGTAGCTCTACGGATGACTAACCTTCTCCCCCCGCTCCTTTAGGAAAGGATATGAGCCGCGTTAGAGTCAGAGGTTGGTGATTAGAGATCCATGGCCAGACAGACCTGCATTTTGATACTCGCATGCTCCTGTCTTTTCTGCTCAGGTTTCACCTTGCCCGCGCCCAAGGCCCTCAAGAAGGACATATTGACGGAACTGAACAAGATACAGGAAACTACACCAAGTGCAAGAGAGAGGGCCAAGTGGCGTAGACTGCGTGAAAAGGCCCGTTCGGTACTGGAGCAGGCCGAGCTCGACGGGGCCGACAGATATGCGCCAGGTCCATGGAATGATGCCCTAGGCCTTTTTGCAAGGGCAAAACAGTACGCCGCGATGCGTTCATATCGTAAGGCATCGTATCTTGCAGAAAAGGCAATAGAAAATGCCAGCCAGGCCTCTAGGAAAGCAAGAACGGAATACGATAAAAGGGCCAAGGCGGCAAGGAGGAAACTTGCACGCTTGAAAAAGGCCGTTGATTGTGCCGTTGCTGCCTCCAGGGGCCGTGTGCATGACAGTAATGGGACATCATCGCTCATCCGTGCCAGGTTGTCCCTGAAACTGGATGATCTCAATAACGCGGTGGCGCTCGGGCAGTTCAAGGATTTCGAAAACGGCCTGAGACATCTGGAATCCTTTATAAACACAAGGTTCCCCGATTGTGCGAGGCCTGTGCCTGAAAAGAGGTAAAAAAGAGAAGGGGGTGCCAGAGCGAATCAGTCCATGCCTTCTGGCGAATGTAAGGGGTGATGAGGCCTTTGTTGGCAGGCTCATACGGCTTAGGTGCCTCATTGAAAGGGGTTGGTTTCCAATCAAGGGAGGAGGCCTTGTCAAAGGTGGCCGTCATGAGGCCACGTTGTGGAACGAATCGCCCCGTGGCGAATGGGATGGTTTGATCCTGCATTTTGACGCCTTGGCATCAAAGCTACTGGCCTCCATGGACCACAGGTCTTTGACATGTGAATGGTGTTTTGCGTCCACGGATTTCTTCCCCGACATCCTTCATGATAGAATCTGCCTGCCGGTCACCTCGCGGGTCAGATTGCACTTTCCGGGGCAGGTACACTCCCTGACAAGAGGCGACCTGTCCGGTTCAGGGGTCGTAGAACTGGCCATGCATCCGGGTTGGGCCTTTGGCACCGGGAATCATCCCAGTACCAAAGGTTGCCTAAAGGCCCTCGAGTGGTTGAGTTCCCAGGGTCTTTTGACAGGACGAACCGTTCTTGACATTGGAACAGGAACCGGCATTCTTTCGCTGGTCGCTGTACGTTTCGGGGCAAAAACTGCCCTTGGCATAGACATAGATCCAGAGGCATTGGCAGTTGCAAGGACCAATGTCGAGAGGAATGGCCTTGAGGACCGGGTAATAATTTCAGATGACCGCCTGGGGGATCTGGACCACGGTTTCGACCTGGTCCTGGCAAACCTGACGCCTTCGGTCCTCGTGGGGCTGCTGCCCGATATCATAAGGCTGGCCGGCAACGGTGGGCTGTTTGTCCTTGGAGGTTGCCGCAAAAAGGCCATGTCCGACATATTGAAAGGTCTCGCAAAATGCGCAGGGATCATATGGCAGGATTCTGTTGATACATGGGAAACCAGAATATTCAAGGTCCTTTCCCATGGGGGCATGGATTGAGCGGGGAAATGCCCTTGGGGGCAGGATCTCTCAGTTAGTAATATGTATGGGAAAAATCAATTTCTTTAATGGGGAATATTCATGAACATTTCATTGGCCCTTGTGCCGGTCGATTTTTCTGATTGTGCACTGAATGCATTGAAATATGCCGCGGATTTGGTCTCGAACAAGGGGGCGGAGCTGGTCCTGCTTCATGTCATAGATGACCGGGAGGCTGCAAAGATAGCCAACTACACAAAGGATGATCTGGATCAGGTCAAAGGCCGATTGGCCAACCAGGCCAAGCAGCTCTTCAGGAAATTTTTAAAACAGTGGGACAGAGATAGCCTGGTAAAAGAGACCATTGTCTCCTTTGGATCACCTTTCCAGGAAATAGCCATAAAGGCCAAGGAATTGCAGGTCGATATCATCGTAATGGGTGGCTATGGCAGCAGGGGTAAAGGCCAGATAGATGAAATATTTTTTGGCAGCACGGTGGAAAAGGTGATTCGTCTGCTACCCTGCCCGGTGTTATGTGTCCCTGTAGGGTGGCCGGGAAACATGGATTAGTCGACGCAGGCTATACCCCTCCTGCCGCCTGGCCAATTGAGGCTTGAGGGGATATCACACAAAGATTTCCAGTACCTCATAGGTCTTCAAACCGGAAGGTGAACGGAATTCCACTTCGTCCCCCTCGGACTTACCCAAAAGTGCCTGGCCAAGGGGGGAGCGTATGGATATCTTGCCCTGCTTTATATCGGATTCATCCGGGCCAACCAGTTGGTAGACCACCTCTTCACCAGAATCGATATTTTCAAGCCGCACCTTTACCCCAAAGACAACCCGTTCACAGCTCTGGTTTTCACAGTCTATGATATCTGCATTCGCCAGTTTGCTGCTGAGATATTGGATGCGTGCCTCAAGATGTCCTTGCCTTTCCTTGGCGGCATGATATTCGGCATTCTCGGAAAGATCACCGTGGGCCCTGGCCTCTTCTATGGCCTTGATCACCTTGTATCTTTCCACCTTTTCAAGATTTTCGAGTTCTTCCTTGAGCTTTCGATAACCTTCTGCTGTAAATGGAGTCCGCTCCATGTCCTTACTGTCCTTTGTCCCCTATAATTCTAAAGATTTTTGAAAGAAACCCTTTTGCCAGATGGCTGTTTGCCCCAACGCCAACGGTATCCGCACTATATATTTTCCAACTGGCGCAGGACAATTCCACCCTAGGGTGCATCCATACGCCAACAAATTTTTCCGCATTAGAAACCGCAATGGGCTGTTATCTTACCGAACTGCTACCGTGCACCAGTGGATCGAAATACCTGTAAGTAATCTGTGTCCCTTCCGCCTTACATTTTCGGCAAATCTGCGGCTGTAATCTCTACCTTGAAAATACATTTCAGTGCAGGGACGTAAGTGGTGTTGGATCATGTGGCTTACGTTGCAATTCGGAAGCGTTGTTACAGAACACACGGGTTCAATTTTCTGTAAAGAGGATAACAAAAACATGGTCTGCCGCAAGCCTTTTATCCCAAACCTTCATACGTCCCGTATCTTTGATGCCACACCACATCAGGACGTAGAAAACACGGCCAGGGGCAGGATGTATTTTCAAGGTAGCAGCCCTTTGGGCCTGCCCAAGATGCTGGAAAACAATCTTGTCGTACATTCCAAATGCATATCCAGGTTTATCTGATCATTTTATAGGATCAAATGCAGGCGATTTCTCCACTGTTGTTTTTTGGGCACGTATTTCTTTGTAGATTGGCATTATTTCCGATCTCTTTATGAGGGCTACTGCTGGTTTTCCTCCTATTTCCCGCTGGACCTTTTCCATGCCGTGGAATTCTTCCCTATCGACCAAGACGGCTACACCTTCTATTTCCAGGCCATCTTCCCGACACCTCCTGATTGCCTTTATTACAGATCCTCCCGTGGTCACCACATCATCCAAGACCAGGACAGGATCGCCAGGCTTCACATTTCCTTCAATCCATTTTATGGCACCATGTCCTTTCAATTCCTTTCGGACTATGAAGTGCAGTACCTGCTTGCCATGAAACCATGCGTGATGCATCAGGGCAGCCCCCATTGGATCCGCTCCAAGGGTCAAACCACCTGCCCCAATTATGTGGGGGAATCTTTTATTGACAAGAGACAGCAAAAGCTCCCCGATCAAGGCTGAACCCTCCGGATCGAGGGTGGTCTTCTTACAATCGAAATAGAATTGACTCTTTTCTCCAGAGGACAGAGTAAATGAGGCATCTTCGCGATATTCAAAGGATTTTTCCAGAATTATCCTCTTAAGACGTTCAAGTTTTTCCATTTTTTGCCTTTTTAAATTTTTATTGTGAAATGTATCTTACTTGGACCCTGTTTTCACACCCTAGGGTGGCTGCCTCAGAGACACGTGGGGTATGAAGCTTTGTAACCACCCAGGGGGGTGGATTCACAGGAATTGCCATGCCTCGAGAATATTTCCAGATTGTATCCGTTATTGTAGCATACATATTTTGACACATTCTTTGGCCGATGAGCAGGCTTTCGGGTGGTGCCATGTAAACAGGAATTTTTTATAGGATCAGCTCAAAATATAATAATAGGTAATCCCGGAACTCAAGTGTTTTCTCAACCAGTGGGTCGACTTGACGTGAATTGTTTCTAGCATTTCCCATAATTGGCTCCCCCTCCTTTTACTATTTTTAGCCTGGGAAACATCTCAATTTTAACTGAACAACGTACCAGCGAAGAAATTTACCGGGTAGAGATTTGAATGCTACTTACCCACATCCCGGGTCAGATTTGCGGAAATAAATTAGATAGAGGGAAGTTTCGTTATAAAAGATTGTCTCAAGATTAATTGAACCGTGTCTCAATTTATATTTAGTTTGACAGGCTGATCACGAAATTTCGGACCGCTTCGGGCAGGAATCATACTTCGCCGTTAGAGCCAAATCAGCCAAGGGGGTTAAAGTATATTGAGGAACCTTCTATTTTCGTTCCCCTTAAGCCCTGAAAAAAACCAAAAGGGGTAGGGTGATATCACCCGACCCCTTGATTTTCCTGGTGGGCCGTCAGGGTCTCGAACCCCGAACCTACTGATTAAGAGTCAGTTGCTCTACCAATTGAGCTAACGGCCCCGTAACGGCCCTCTTTCTTTACCACAAATGTTTGAACTGTCAAGTAGAACCGTTGCATATCCGAAATTTTATTCCAGGATGAATTCTAAAACATTGGGGTTGACAGACGATCTAGTCGTTGTTATTATTTCCGTCACCTTAAGCGGGAATAACTCAGTGGTAGAGTGCAACCTTGCCAAGGTTGAAGTCGCGGGTTCAAATCCCGTTTCCCGCTCCAACCGGAGACGAAAGGGGCAGTATGAACTGCCCCTTTTTATTTGAGCAAGCCTTTAAAGATGCCATTAAGATCTTTACTCACCCTAAGTTACGGCTTCTTTTTAACAATAATCGTTACATGTGCATGTCTTTTCAGTGCCTCCCCTGCTAATTCAACCAAAAACAGGGTGGACAGGGTCACTACCACCGTAAACGGCAGGATCGATCTATGTCTTTCATGCCACGATGAACGACCGGACAAGGCCCATGCGAGAGAGATATTGGGTTGCGCCATATGTCATAAGGGCAATCCCTTGGCAGGTGACGAACTGCGAGCCCACAGGGGCATGGTCCTGAACCCCGGAGAATTACAATATGCAGATGAGACCTGCGGCCAAACCGGATGTCACCCAAGGGAGGTAAAATGGGTAAAGAACTCGCTCATGGCAACGAACCGGGGCATCATAAGCACCCTGAGATATTACTGGGGCGAGACCGATGATCACAACGAATCCATATCGGTTGCAAGAATAAGGGCCGGACACATGAAATCCCCCGCCCTTGACTACTATAGAAAGATGTGCGGAAGCTGCCATCTCTCCATGAAAAGGCATAGCCTGCCAGGTTTTCTGGCAGAAAAAGGGGGGGGATGTACGGCCTGCCACCTCCGCAAACCCCCTGTAGGCCAGAACAAAAAAGGGGTGGCCCATATACAGATTACACGTAACATCCCCATGTCAAACTGTATCAAATGCCATAACAGGAGTGGAAGGATAGGTCTTTCATATCAAGGGAAATTTGAAAGTGAGGGCTACGGGACCCCCTACCAGGATGGCGGCCTCAGCCATCTCGAACTTATCGATGGCCGCTTCTTCCAAAAAATGCAACCTGACATCCATTACGAGAAGGGCCTCATATGTATAGATTGTCATACACAAAAGGAGGTCATGGGTAACGGAACATCGTATCCACATTTCGAAGACCAGCTACAGGTAAAATGTATCTCTTGCCATACCAATAACAAGAACCTTGAAATACTGGCGAGGCAACGCGCCACTAGAACGAACAGATCATGGACCCCTGACATGACGGCACCGCCTCTTTTGAATATAAAAAAGACAATGGAAAATGCGTTCGTGCTGGAAGGCAAAAGGGATAAAAGGCCTTACCCCCTCAAACCGCCTGATCCCACCTCTTGCAAAAATCCGGTTCACAAAAGACTTTCGTGCCAGGCATGCCACAGCCGCTGGGTTCCACAATGCTATGGCTGCCATGTAAGGGACGACAGGAGCCAGTATCAACTGGACAAGTTGGACAACATCGAGACACCCGGTAGATGGCAGGAATACAGGTCGTTTATGCGATTTGAAAGCCCTGCCCTGGGTGTTCTCAAGGAAAAAAATACGGCAGGAGAAGAAATTGTCCTGCTCGTACCCGGTTGACAGGATTTTGTATCCTTTCTGGACGAAAGGGGAAAATGGATCAGGGACTTCAAAAGGCTTACGGTTTCATGGATGGATCCCCATTCCACCTCTATCAGGGGACGCACCTGCCCGGATTGCCACCAGAATCCAAAGACATTGGGGCTGGGAGAAGGGAACCTGTGGAATGCCGACGGCAGATGGTATTTTTCTGCCTCCAGCAGGACAGTCGAGGCAACGGTCACCGGGACCTTGTCATTGATATCCGGTCGTGCGAGAGACCATGCCGCCATATTAAATAATGATAGGCATGCAACCGGTCAAAAATCCCCCGCAAACAACCATCCCCTTGACGCCTTCGTGGACATCGATGGAAATGCCCTAGTCCACACATCCAGAAAAGGGCTGAGGCCCTTTGACAAAAAGGAAATCGACCGCATCCTGTACGTCGGGCTCTGTCTTAACTGTCACCGGGATTTTAAAGACCCGGTCATGAAAAACTGGCAGCCGGGACATGCTCCAAGGCCTTGTAAGAACCTGGTTGGATGTATTCCCACGCAATAATTGCCCCCCAGAACAGGCCCTGTTACTATTTCATTTCTTCCCCGAGCCTACCGATAATTAAAGAAACACCCCTGGAAAAAGTTGCCTTGCATGTAAGGCCAACAGTATTGACACAGGTCGAAAAGGGGTTCCAAGGCCGCTTGGTATAAACCCAAATTATGCACTTCAGATATCGAACGAAGACACTTCTTTTTTTATTTAAAGCAGTTATGACTACTTTGAGGCACCTAAACATTCACTCAAAGGATGCTTTAAAATCAGACCAAAGCTGTTCGGCATTTGAAGCCATAATGGGCTTGCAATTTCGGCAAATCTGCCTTGCATCCTTGGCAAACTTGCAAGCTGCATAATTTGGGTTAAAGGAAGGGAGCACAGAAATCTTGCTGGATGAAAACCACAACGGGACCAATACCCCTCTGACATATTCACCGACCGCGCCTATACTGCCTAATCTCGCCAAGTGGAAGGTACTAGTCGTCGAGGACGAGGAACTTGCAAGGGAATTTTTGCAGGCTCATCTCACCCATTGGGGTCTCAACGCCGTTACAGCAGGAGACGGCAAAGAGGCCATGGCCATACTGCTTGACGATCCAGGCATCCGCCTGCTTATAACCGATCTACACATGCCGGGTATCGATGGCCTGACACTTCTCAAAAGAATCAGGGATATGGGCCGGACGAAACTCTACTGCATAGTCCTTAGCGGCATTCAAAACCGGCAAACCCTGGTCAATGCCCTGAGCGCCGGGGCCTCTGACTATCTTATAAAGCCTTGTCATCCGGAACAAATCTTTGCCCGCCTAGCAGTCATGGACAAGCTTATCAACCTGGAAGAAAACTATGAGACCCTGATAAAGGATCTGTTTGACGTCATGGGTGAGATGCTGGGAAGCCGGGACAACTATACCCTGGTCCATAGCTTGAGGGTGGCGGCCCTGTCGAGGCGCATGGGATCACTGCTAGGGCTCAACCCCGAAGAGTTGAACACACTGGAAATAGGATGCAGGATCCATGACATAGGAAAAATTGCCATACCCGATGACATCCTGTTGAAGCCGGGCAAATTTGACAACCTTGACAAAAAAATCATGGACATGCACCCAACCATAGGGGCACGTTTTATAGCATCCAGGTACCCTGACGACAGGATAACCGAAATAGTGCTAAAGCACCACGAACGCCTGGACGGCAGTGGTTATCCGGCAGGCATAAAGGGAGACGAGATAAGCCTAATGGTACGGATAGTGTCCGTAGCAGACGTCTATGAGGCACTCATTGCAAAGAGACCTTACAAGAAACCCATCTCCAGGGACAAGGCACTAGACATCCTCGATAAAGAAGTAAGGCTCAAACGGATAGATGAGAATGTAGTAAAGGCATTGGAGGAAGTAGTGGCACATTGGGACCCGCTTTGCATAGAACCAAGGTGCTATGAAGACACCTCTATACTTGAATCCTTCAGGGAGATAACCTACTTTCGTGAACCCCTCTGCAGTTTCTATAATTACCGCTATCTTCTGGCCCTGGACAAACAAAGGGATCTCGGTATTCTGGGCGATGAATATCACATGTTTTTCATTGTGATCAAGGGATTAAGGGATATGAACCAAAGGCTCGGATTCATAAAAACCGACCAGATCCTCGATGAGCTAGGTGAAAGCATCCAGAGTGAGCTAAAGAAATTTTGTAAGGGTCATAATAATTGCAAGGGTGAAAATATCATATTCAGAAAGGGAACCGACTACCTGCTATTCGTGTCGTACCCCCGACAGGTCATCGGACAGATCGAGGACATACTCACACGGCAACTGGATCGATATCGACAAAAGTGGCAACTCAAGGCAACCATAAGTTGCCGTTCCTTCCCTGCTGAATGCAGCTTGGACAAGGCGCTCAATCAATTTCTGGAAATCTGACAGGTTGAAGGTACCATGCAAGAAGGACAGAAGAACCAAAAGGCTGAAAGATTGGCCGTCCATGTTACAGAGACAGCCAGGCAGGCCCTTAAGAACGTCGTGGTCAAGGGAACACTCCCTTGGCCCCAGACCTATTCAGAGGAATTCTGGTCAGTGGCAAGGGCGTGTGGATACGATGATATATTGTTCAAGAAGACAAGACCGCCAGAGGTATCCGTCCAGGCGGTCGACGGATTCCTTGAGCAAGCAGACCGTATCCTGAGCGGGGTAAGCGATACGGTCCACTCCTTTGTGACCGGTAGCAAGGTCTGCCGGGAAGGCATGGCCGAGACCATCCATTCAATAGATAAGCAAACCAGTGACTCCAGCCCTGTAAACAAGGAGATACAACGTTTAATAGCCATAAACAAGGAACTGGAAGAGCACACTGCCAGGACTGAGGAGCAACTGAAGAGCCAACAGGAGCTCATCAAGGATCTTCAAGCCAAGCTGAAGATAGACCCACTCACGAAGCTATTTAACCGGAGATCGCTCGAAGTGGATCTTAAAAAGGAGCTGGCCAAGGCAAGAAGGTACAACTATCCCCTTTCCCTCATTATGGCCGACCTGGATAAATTCAAGGAGATCAACGATAGCCATGGTCACCAGATTGGAGATAGGGTCCTGCAGAAGATTGCAAGGATGATCCGCGACTGTGCCAGGGAAGTTGACACGGTTTACAGGTATGGAGGGGAAGAATTCCTGATCATGTTACCGCATACCACAGGAGTGGATGCGGTAAACCTGGCCGAGCGCGTAAGGCTCAAGGTGGCCAGGCATATATTTACAGACCGCAAGGCATGTCTCAAACTAAACATCACGCTTTCCCTTGGGGTGGCACAATTTGTTCCCGGAGATTCAGTAGATGACCTCGTACTCAGGGCGGACAAGGCCCTGTATAAGGCCAAGGCCACCGGACGAAACAAGGTGGTAAGAATCTAGGGATATCGAAATATCTATTCACCGAAAACGGGGAATGCGCCCATCAGGGATAAATTCCTGCCCGCCCGGCTTGACCTTCCGACTACACCGTAGTAGTAGCATATGCCACTCCTGTATAGCCATCCGCTGTGCCAGGAGTAGCATCCCTACTGAGACCGGCATGCAAATCAAGAGGTGCCGAATCCACTTCAAAAACGACTTGTTTGTTCGATAGAATGCGCCATACAAGTGAAAAAATTGCAATACGCATGTAGCCAACGGCACAATTACCGGGTGGATTTGGCCTCGTAGGAAACTTTTACCCACTGACCGAACAGGAAACATTTGAATGGCATTGATCACACCCTTCAAAGGACTCAGATACGACACGAAATTCGCTGGCCCGATGACCAGCCTTGTAGCACCACCCTACGATGTAGTGAACCAAAAATACAGGGACAAACTCGTATCCAAAAATCCCTACAACGTCTTCTCACTGGAACTTACAGAAGCAAGGGCATGCGTTCCTGAGAAAATCGACAAATACCATTGTGCCGGCAAGCTGCTGTCTAATTGGATGAGATCGGGCATACTGAAAAGGGACCCGGAGCCTGCCATTTATCCCTACGAAATAGATTTCTCTGTAAACAGTGCCTGGTTTCGCAGAAAGGGTTTTATCGCCCTCGTCAGGATAGAGGAATGGAAAGACAGAATAATCCTTCCCCACGAAAGGACCTTTGACAAGGTTACCAGGGACAGGTACAGGCTCCTCGAAGCTACCCAGGCACAGTTCAGCCAGATCTTCATGTTATACAGACACAACGATCAAGCGGCAGAGGCACTGGAAGATCTGGATGGACAGGAACTCTATGCAGTAGAAGACGATATTGGAAATACCCACCGGCTTTTCAGGGTTACAGGGCCTGAAAGTATAAAATCCCTCACCCACAGCCTTGAAAAGGCCTGCCTTTACATCGCCGATGGGCACCATAGGTATACGACAGCACTACGCTACCGCAACGCAATGAGGAAATTGTACGGCGACGATCCCAGTCTCCCGTTCAATTTCCTGATGACCTACCTGGTGGACTCCGAGGATCAGGGTCTCATCGTTCTTCCAACGCACAGGATACTCAAATTGCCAAACCAGGCCCTTTCCCCGGGCTCCATGGAAAAGCTAGCAGAATTCTTCGACATTGAACGGCTGGATACAGACAACATTGGGCCTGACAGCCTCCTGGCAAGGCTTGAGGCAAGGTTCGAGGGCTCTCCTGACAGGCAGGGGATTGGAGTGATCTGGCAGGGTGGTGAACAGGCCCAGATATGGTGGTGCAACGAGGCCCTAAGAAAGAGGCTCCGGGGAAAGGGGGTTCCAAGGCCCCTTGACGAACTGGATGTAGTCGCATTGGACGATATCATAATACGACAATTACTCGGGCTTGACCCCGACAGGCTAGAAAACGGAAGGGATATACGATACACGGCCGATGGCAATGAGGCCTTGAAAAATCTCATGGAGGATGAAATCCTTTTCTTCCTGAGGCCAACCCCTGTAGAACAGGTACTGGACACGGCAGATGCCGGGCTCACGATGCCTCATAAGTCCACCTTCTTTTATCCAAAGATCCTGACAGGGCTGGTCATGAACTCCTTGCACATGGAAAAATAATACCCAATTATTATGTACTTCAAATTCCCGACAAACTTCCTTCATCGGAATGCGGCGTCAAAGTACGGGCCGCATGAAGGTTTATACCGGAAGTGTTTCCACCACATGCAGGCCTTTATTTCGCTCCCTCATAACTGCGAAGCTTTCTTCTAAGGGTATTGAGACCGATGCCAAGTTGCCTCGCTGTCTTGGCCTTGTTCTTACCCGTCATGGAATAAACCTTGAGGATATATTCGCGTTCTATATCTGCAAGGGGCCTTATTTCGGTAAAATCCCCCTTTGTAACAGGCGCCTTTACTACCCTCCGTACATTGCGGGGCAGATGGCATGCCCTTATAGGCCCTCCCTGGGCGAGGTTGACAGCCGATTCTATCATGGCCTTGAGTTCCCTGACATTTCCAGGAAAGTCATAACCCATCAATGCATCGATTGCATCCTCACCAAGCTCTGCCAGATTGGCATCACGACTTACCCCCCTCAAGAAGGCCTTCGCAAGAAGGGGAAT
Organism: Deltaproteobacteria bacterium; assembly: GCA_024275145.1. Lineage (GTDB taxonomy): Bacteria > Desulfobacterota > Dissulfuribacteria > Dissulfuribacterales > QOAL01 > S143-34. The sequence continues at coordinate 17,181 of JAJRZR010000038.1, forward strand.
ATCATCCCTCCGTTCCCTCAATGGAGGAAGATGTATCCATGCGCCGTTCAGCCGGTAATAGAAGTCCTTCCTGAAGGCCCCCTGTTGCATAAGTGCCTCCAGATCCGCATTCGTCGCGGCGACAAATCGGCAATCTGTCTTTTTGGGCCTGTTGACCCCAAGCTTTATGAACTCCTTTTCCTGGAGGACGCGGAGAAGCTTGGCCTGCTGGGAAAGTGGAATACTGCCTATTTCATCAAGGAAAAGTGTACCCCTGCCAACCGATTCTATAAAGCCTTTGCGGTCGGTCTGGGCACCGGTAAATGCTCCCTTTGCATGGCCAAAGAATTCCGCATCGAAAATCGAATCTGTCAAGGAGGCCATGTTTATTGGCAGGAAGGGATACTTGGATCTTGGGCTGGCCAGGTGAATTGCCCTTGCTACCAGCTCCTTGCCGGTCCCACTTTCACCGGTTATCAATACGGGGACACAACTGCGGGCATGAAGTTCTGCCTCCTTCAACACCCTCAACATCCTCGGGGACTTGGCAAGTATATGGGAAAAGGCAGCCTGGTTATCTATCTTCGGAACCCCTACCCGTCTTTCCATATCGAGTATCTTTGCAAAATTGACCCGTTCAAGCGCCCTCTTGACCGCAAGCGCAAGGTCATCAGGGGTGATGGGTTTCACCAGATAGTCATACGCCCCCCTCTTCAGGCATTCCACTGCAAGTTGTGCGTCGTTGAGGGCCGTTACCATTATACATTCCGTGTAAGGACAATTGTCCCTGATAACCTTGAGTAATTCAAGGCCATCCATGTAAGGCATGGCCACGTCTATAAGTGCCACATCAACCTGATTGGCGGTATCAAGAAAGAATTCAGCGGCCCTTCTGGGGTCGTTTTCAATTCTGCAATCCGGAAAACCCGCGTGAATCAGGCCACGTCTTATACTATCGAGAAAGGGCTTCTCGTCATCGATCGCTATTACAGTATAGTGCATTACCTTCGAAATACCTCTAAAGCCGACCAGGGACCTGTATACCGGTCACCTTCGACGGTCAGGTCAGTCGACGGAATCATCCACCCATGCCTGTTACAACATGCGCATAAACTGGCAGGGGAATAATCTCGATTGGTTACCGTGAAAACACATCCATTTCCGAACGGTCTTTTCGTACCCAGGAATACGGCATAGGGAGCGGGACGACACGAAAGTTCGGATAAAAATGATATGTCAATATATTGCTATTATTATCTTTTCCAGCATCCAGATTCGTATTGTGATCAAGGGGTTGGCTTATATTACCTTGGACGACCAGTCACTCTACGGGAAGCATTATACTAAATTTGCTGCCCTCTCCAAGTTTACTTTCAACCCTTATCTGCCCGCCCATTGCCTCGATAATATTGTTTGAGACATAAAGTCCAAGCCCGCTGCCCATGTCGTGGGCCTTGGTGGTATAAAAGGGCTTGAATATCATGTTGAGCGCCTCCTCACTCATACCACACCCATTATCACTCACTTCGATAACAAGTTGTCTCCTCTTTCCTCTCCTCAGCCTAGCATCGATGCTGATTGAGGAGTTGGCCTTGTCCGTGGATTGAACGGCGTTGATTATGATATTCACCAGCACCTGCTCGAGGGCCTGTTCGTTTATACGGATATTTGGCAAGTCCTCCTGGCACCTTATCTTAAGGTTCCTAAGCCTCCTTTTGAATCTTATCCTGCAGAGTGCGACCGCCTTCTGTATGACCGATTCGACATCTATGCTATCCTTAAATTGGGGGTCACCGGGCATGGAGTAGTCCCTCAGCCGATGTATTATATCCGTGATGCGTTTTGAGCCATGTTCCATGTTGTCCAGGAGCTTGTCCAGATCCTGGACGAACTCGTCGAAGGGCATCCCGCAGAAATCCATGTCCGGGTGATCAGCAGCATAACTTTCGAGGATTGGCATGATCTCATCCACGTATTCCTTGAGAATAGGGATATTGAACAGGATGAAATTGTTGGGGTTGTTTATTTCATGGGCCATGCCTGCGGACAGAAGCCCTATTGCTGAAAGCCTCTCGCTGTGCATAAGCTCTCTTTCAAGATTCTTTTCGTTCGTTATGTCCCGTATCTGGACTATCGCCCCCTCAACCCCTTTCTTTTCATTGGTGAAATAATATGCCCTTACCTCCTCGACATTTCCTGGAACCTTCGCGCTCTGCCTTTCCATCCTGACGTATGGTGGGTTCTTCTTTGCCTCACGACAGAAACATGGCTCACAGGGCCTATCCTTTCCCATCAACACCTCGTAACATGAAGCGCCTATGACCTCGTCATAGGAGACTTCAAAGTATTTCGAAGCAGCGCTGTTAAGCATATTGACCCTCAGGTCATCACCAATCATGAGCATGGGATCTGAGAGTCCATCAAAGACCGCCTGCAACAGGATCTTACTCTTCAACACGGCATTCCTAGCAGTGACCTCTTCCGTAACATCCCTGTTGGTGGCCTTTATTATCTGCACCTTGTCTGATGTGGATAACCGGACATGGACATGTTCGATCCAACGCTCCTGACCGTCTTTCCTCACGATTCGAAACAAAAAGGGGTCACTCCCCTGGCCTGGTACACCGTACCGGCAACCCTTCCAGGCCTCACGATCCTCTGGATGGATGATTTCCTCCAACAGTCCTGGATCACGATAAAAATCCCTGGGCGAATACCCGGTTATCCTTTCAGCGGATGGTGATACATACTTGAAACGGCCGTCATCCAGTCTCCAGTACTCCCAATCAATGGAGATATCCATCATCTGCTGAAGAAACCGCTCCTGAGAACTCAGCCTTTCATGGAGTTGGCTGTTCCTAAGGGCCAACGCCACGGTATTCGCCAGGGTCCCGAGAAATCCTGCATCCCTGCTGAAGTCCCTTGGCGTCCTTGATGCAAGGGCCAAAAGCCCAAGTTTTTCTCCCTTGGCCAACAGCGGGATGGCAGCAAAGGATTTATATCCCAGCATTCTGCATTCATCCCTGGTAACTCTTTCATCCCTTGATACGTCTTGGGAAAAAAGGGACTTTCTTGTCCTGAGCGCCCATCCGCACAGGCATTCCTCCTTATGAACGGGAATATTGCGCCAGACAGACCCCAGGTGTCCGGGTGCTATGCCCTTGAGATGAAGTTCCTCCCCGCTGCACAAAAAAAGCAACACCAAATCTGCCGCGGTTATCCGGTGGATCTCGTCTACCGCATTTTTAATGACCGCACCAAGTGATATTTGTTCCTGAAGCCCCTTGGAAACGGCATATAGGCTCTCAAGCTCACCCAATTTTTGACGCAGCCTCTGTTGAGCATCAAACGAATCCGTCATATCCTCGATGATTCCGAGTAGGCCTGTCACATTGCCATCCTGATCCTTGAGGCATACCTTGTTGAATATTACGTGACGCAACCCGCTACCCGCCCATCTCTTCCTGAATTTATATCTCTGAAAACCACCATGCCTCATGAGCTCAATATCACGATCGTGATAGACCCTGGCGTCCTCGACTGGCCAACATTCGAAAACGGTTTTACCCAGAAGCTCATTGGCGTTCCTTCTGGTAAATTCCAGATATTTTTGATTGAGGAAGGTATAGCGGCCGTGTTTATCCCTTACATATACGGGAAGCGGGATCGCTTTTAGTAACATCTGGAGCTCATAAAGGCTAAAGGCGGCCTTTTCACGCATCCCTTCAAGCTTCTCCAGGCGAAAGGCATTCGAAAGGGCGATCCCTATCGTGTCTCCCAATGCGAGCAGGGTTTTTTCCAAATTTGCAGAAGAAACGGGCCACCTCCTTTTGTGACAAAGAATAGCCAAGCCCGAAATCGCCTCTTCTGCGGTTAAAGGTATCGAAATCAACCGGTCCATACCTTGGTCGGGCAAAAAATTCTTCAAGACCCCATCTACAGACCCGGCCGGTTTGGCATCTCTCCCGTGGAGGGTCCATTTATTCGCCCCATGTAGCAGATCTTCTCCTGAAAACGCCTCCCCCAGCGCGGACAAGGTTTCCTCATCCATTCCATACCCTGCAATCAGTTGGAGATGATCCCCCCTGGCATCGTGTAAAAATATTCCACCGGCATCGGCACTGGAGCAACAGGCCAAGGTCTCCAAACCTTTTTTGGCTACAATTTGCACCCCTTTGGAATCATACATTTTTGTAAACCTTCAACAGGTTCCAACCAACCTGCTTCACTACTGATCCGCTGTGAAAATCTCGGCATGGAGCTGATCGATCACAGGGTTGTTGCTGAAAGTCGCGAAAATTTCCTGAAAGGACCTTATTGAATTCCTGGACTGCTCATCGGCAAAAACACCCAACAACCAAAATCTTCTGCAGCCTGTAACCTTCAGGCCGCGCCACTGGAGCATGAAAACACGGCCCAAGGGCAGGATGTATTTTCACGACAAATGAAATAAGATACTTCGAAAGCCGATCAAATTTGCTAGCGTTTGAAGCCGCAAGGGGCTCGCAGGTTTGCCAAAGATGCAAGGCTGAGGACACGCAGACGTACTTGTGTACTTCAACTGCCTGACAAGGCAGCAAATTCGACAAACTTGCGAGCTGTATAATACAGGATTAAAGCCGCACCGAGATAATATGGAAAACACGGCCCGGGGCGGCTGCGTGAACGGTCACAGGGTTATTGCTGAAGGGCGCCCCTGAAGATTGAAAAACTTCCTGGTCAGTACGCGGTTACAAGGTCTTTGATCATGATCGAAATCGACGGCGCCTACGGTAAAGGCGGAGGCCAAATTCTGAGGACTGCCCTTACCCTGTCCATGATCCGGCAAGAGCCCATAAGGATAGGGTCCATCCGGGCCAACCGTAAGAGGCCGGGACTGAGACCCCAGCACCTTGCATGTGCAAAGGCGGCGGCTGCCATCAGCAACGCAAGGATCACAGGGGCGGAAATCGGCTCGAAGACGCTTACCTTTATTCCTTCGAGGGTGCGACCTGGCACTTACCGGTTCGACATAGGAACAGCAGGTTCGGTAATGCTGCTCCTCCAGACGATCCTGATCCCCCTTTGCCTTGCCCGTAGGCCCTCCCGCCTGATTCTAACCGGAGGCACGCACGTACCATGGAGCCCATGCTTTCACTACATAGACAGGGTGTTCAGGCCAGCTGTCTGCCTGACAGGGATTAATTTTGAGCTTGAGCTCAAAAGATGGGGATGGTATCCGAAGGGTGGCGGAATAGTAGAGGCCAGGATATTTCCATCCAGGATACAAGGCATCTTTTGCCCAGTGGCATCGGGCAAAGGGTCCCTGGGAGCACTATCTGCAAGCTCCATGCTTCCTGCCCACGTAAGGTTCAGGCAGGCCAAGATCCTCGACGACATACTCGGAACCAGTGGAATGGAATTACACCTTGAAGCGAAGGATGTACCTGCCGATTCCCCCGGAAGCCTGGCCTTTTGCTGGCTTGAAGGGAATGGCAGGTTTGCGGGTTATGCCTCCCTGGGTGCCAGGGGCAAACCAGCAGAAAAGGTGGCAGAGGAAGCGGCCTATGGATTGACAGGCTTCCTCGCATCGAAGGCGCTTTGTGATGAGCATCTATCGGATCAAATAATGTTACCCGCCTTTATAGCAACAGGAAGAAGCCACTGGACCACCAATGAGGCGACCCAGCATATGCATACCAATGCATGGATCTGTAAAAAATTCTACCCTGGCAAGAAGGTTCTCATAGAAAGACAAAAGGATTTGTTCGCTATAGAGGTAAGGGAGGCATCGTAATCATAGGACACCACAAACCGGAAACGAACCGCGGACCCGGTAGATCCGAGGAGAATATTTCCTGTTCATCCCTACCAGGGCCGACGTGATCTTCTCCCAGCCGGAAACATCCACAGGATTTAAGCACCTTCCCAGAATGTCTTCAACTGGCGGGGCAACTCCGCCTCTATATCCTGCACCTCCCCATCGGAAACATGCCTTTTGATCACACGAAATACGGCCCTTACCGCCTCTGCCGCATCCTCTTCATCCCTGAAATCCCGCTGGGCCTTCCTGGCATCCTGTTTCATGACCTCTTTTATGAATTCATCCACGTGCTTGATCTTCTGGGGAGACCTGGAAAGCCTCCACCCGTCCACATAGATTGCCTTGATACACATGGGAAGCTGGGCAAGCAGATGCATGGATTCCTCGTGAGTCAGCCGATTTCTGAACGCCCTTAAAACAGAGCGGAGCACCCTGCCTGCCTTCGCCCTGTCTTCAGGATCTCCAAGCTCTTGTGCCAAATCCTTTAAAAAGATGTTTCCCTTCTGGACGTACTTTTCAAAGTTCATGGGTCACCTCCTTTATCAAATATTGATACGCTACGGCGTCCTCCCTGGATAGGGAAGAAACTGTTTGAGGACCAGTTCGGCCTCTTTCTGAACCTCCATCCCTAACCTCTTTGTAGCCCATGCCCTGATGCCTCGCCTCACCCTCCAGGTACGAAAACGCAACATAGTGATAAAAAAAATAGCCATGCTTTATAAAATTTAAGAAATCCACCATCCAGGTCAACCAGGGATCAGAAGGGTCCGCAACCCGTAAGCACATGGATTACTCACACCAAGGCGCTGAGCACGAGGTTGGCCAAGCGACGCCCCTTTCTGGTAAGAAAGATATTTTCCGCGGAAACATCTATCAAACCCTTGTCCATCAAGTCAGGCAGGATACGGGCATAGTACCTGACGGGATCAAAGCCCCAGCGTTTCCTGAACATATCGATATCGATTCCGGAAATGGTTCTGAGGCCAAGGATGACGGATTCTCGAAACCGTTCTTCCTTGCCCAACATCTCCTGCCATTCCAACGGAAGCATACCCTTTTCCAAGCATGCCAGATACCGTTCGAGATTGGCGGTATTGCCGTATCTCCTGCCGCCTATAAAGGAGACAGCGGCACAACCCATTCCAAGATATGGGCCGTTTTCCCAGTAATTAAGATTGTGAAGGCACTGCATGCCAGGACGGGCAAAATTGGATATCTCGCATTGACGGTAACCATGACCCTCCAGGAACGATTCAGCCAGATCCGTCATCTCAAGGACAAGATCCTCGTCAGGCATCCTTATATTGCCCTTTTCCACGGCCTCCTTGAATGCGGTTCCAGGCTCAGGTGTAAGCTCGTAACATGACACATGATCCGGTCCAAGATCCACAACCCCCTCGAGGGTCTTCTGCAAATCCTTGAGCCCCTGTCCCGGGATGGCGTACATGATATCGATACTGACATTACGGAAGCCGACGTCCCTTGCAATGTGAAATGCGTCCAGTGCCTTGGCAGTGTCATGGGAACGTCCAATAGCCTCGAGCCCGCTGGATGTCAGGTCTTGTATCCCTATGCTCAGACGGTTTAGGCCGGCATCCAGATAACGGCACAGTTTTTCCATTGTCACCGACTCTGGATTCACCTCTATCGTGGCCTCAAAATCATGGCGGCCCCAAGTAAAAACGTGTAAGAGCCTCGCCATGATCCTTTCGATATGGCTGGCCGGAAGGCATGAAGGCGTACCGCCCCCGATATACAGGGTGTCAAAAGAGATAGATGACAGGTCGCCCGATCCTGCAACGAGCTCCATCTCACTTAGCAGGCCCTCTATGTAATCTTCCTTCGTGGAGAGATCTGCGGGCCAGGAAACAAAATCACAATAGGGACACTTTCTGGAACAGAAGGGTATATGTATGTACAGACCCGCCACTTCAGACACATGCCACCGATGCAGATCTGCACGGGTGAGCGGAAGGATGGGGAAGATCCATGCTAGGGGGAATCGACCTTTTCCAGGTCGACTGCCATATTATAGACAGGATCAAATTCCTCTGGAAGTTTATCCCGCAAAAACTCCCTCAGCCTCTGCTTGATCTCATCGGCCGTAGAGCTGTCAAGGATATGGCGGGTAAGTTCCGCGCAGTCATCCTGCCTGCACCTTCTGACCACCCTTTTCACCTTGGGTATGGCCATGGCGTTCATGCTCAACTCGTCGAGTCCAAGGCCTAAAAGTATGGGCACGTACCTCGGCTCTCCTGCCATCTCACCGCACATAGCCACCTCTATGCCTGCGGCATGGGCGGCCTCTACCGTACGATGGAGCATTCTGACGACCCCTGGATGCAAAGGCTCATACAGATGGGCAACATGTTCGTTAATACGGTCGATTGCCAGGGAATACTGTATCAGGTCGTTTGTACCTATGCTGAAAAAATCGACCTCCTTGGCAAGGACGTCTGCTACCAAGACAGCGGTGGGAACCTCTATCATGATCCCCATCCTTATATCCTTGTCAAACTCGATCCCCTCAACCCTCAGTTCCTCCTTGGTTTCTTCAAGGATCTCCTTGACCTCAAGGATCTCCATTCTGCCTGATATGAGAGGAAAGAGGATACGCACATCCCCATAGGCACTGGCCCGCAAAATTGCCCTCAACTGGTCCCTGAATAGCGGTCGCTCCTTGAGACAGAGCCGTATTGCCCTGAGGCCGAGTGCAGGATTGATCTCCTCGTCAAGCGAAACCGACGATACGAACTTATCCCCTCCGATATCAAGGGTGCGTACCGTTACCGGATAGGGGGACAACCTTTCAGCAACCTCCTTGTATGCATGGAAGAGGGTCTCCTCATCGGGCAACTCCTTCTGGGCAAGATAGAGGAATTCCGTCCTGAAAAGGCCGACACCTTCTGCCCCATGGGAAATCAATGACGGGATCTCGTCCAGAAGTTCCATATTGGCCTTGATCTTGACCCGGTAGCCGTCCCTGGTCTCTGCCGGAAGGTTACTGTTGTGAATCACCTCGAGACGGTATTTTATGTAGCCTTGTTGCTTTTCCTCGTAATCCTTGAGGAGAACATCGTCAGGATCGACGACCACCTCGCCCTTCAGGCCATCGACCACCAGAAGCTCACCAGAAAGTATGGCGGAGGTGGCATTCTCAAGCCCAACCACGGCAGGTATCCCAAGCGATCTGGCCAAGATGGCCGTGTGTGACGTCTTGCTACCCATTTCGGTTACGAAGGCCAGGATCTTTTCCCGGCTCATCTGGACGGTATCTGCGGGGGATAAATCGTGGGCAACCAATACTACCGGGAATTCAAGGGAGGAAAAATCGAGGGATGAGGGACTTCCCGCCAGAATACCCTGCACACTCTGTATGACATACTCTATGTCACCCATGCGCTCCCTGATATAGGGGTCCTTGATCTCCTTGAAAAGGGACCTGACATAATCCAGGGTTTCGTTGAGTGCCCATTCGGCATTGATCGACTTGGATTCGATGGTCTTCAATGTGCGATCAAACACCATTGGATCTTTTAACATCATCAAATGGGACTTCAGTATCCCGCTATGATCCCTCAATTCCTCTGGAATGTCATTAAGAAGCGCACTTATCTCCTTTTCCGCGCCAGAGACCGCTTCCATGAAACGTCTCTTTTCCCCTTCCAACTCTTCTTCAGCCAGCCGTCTCCTGATGACCTTGACCTTCTGTGAGTCCAGCAAAAAGGCCGGGCCTATGGCGATTCCAGGAGAGGCACTCACCCCTTTCAATATCACCGATTACACCCCTTGGAATAAATTTTTCCCCAACTAGTCGATTTCCCCAAAACGGTCTTCAACCAACCTCTTGAGCGACCTTACCGCCTCCTGTGAATCTGATCCCTCTGCCCTTACGGTCAAGACACTGCCCTTTGGACAGGCGATGGTAAGTATCTCAAGGATACTCTTACCGTCTACTGCCTTGCCGTCACGCATTAGCCAAATCTCCGATTCAAACCCCCCTGCCACCTGTGCGAACCTAGATGCAGGCCTGGCATGTAGGCCCAACCTGTTCCTGATCACCACCTCTACTTCACATCTCATATCAGCAATAACTTCCTTCCTGGATCCATTTTTATGATAGCATATAAAAAAGAAGCAGGCGACCTTGCCGCCTGTCCGTCACTGTTGTCTCACCAGAGGACCATGGCCCCAAGGCCTGCAAGCAGCACCACCATGAAACCGAGCCCTACCCGCTTTATCATCTCCGGCCCACCTATGAATATGGCCATTCCACCCTTTACGATGGTATTGACAATCGCTGCCAGTATTATCCCATGAGATGCAATCTGGTGTGACAGCTCGGAGCGTGCCATCCTGGAAAGCGACAGGGTGATGGCATCCACATCGGAAATCCCGGAAAATGCCGCCAGTGAATATACACCTGAGTTACCGAACCAGTTCTTGAGGGCATTTGCAAGGACCATGACCACGGCCAAAAATGCGCCGAACTTTATGGCAGTCGCAAGTTCCACTGGATTTTCAAGATTCAGTGGCTCTGATTTCTTCCCGTTTCTTGAAACGTACCAGAGAATGAAGGCCACGGCATAGGCCACAACGGTCATTACCATCATGGGGGCCAATATGGAACGGACCATCGCATCGTTGACCACTGCCACCTCAAGTACGATCCTTGGAAACATGGTTGCCGATGCGGCCACTATCCCGGCTGCCATGAGACTTGATGAACCGGGATGTCGCCTTGCCGCCCTGGAAAGGTCAAGGGTTACAGCGGTAGAGGAAACGAGGCCACCGGATATGGCGGTAAGAAGCACACCGAACCTGGGACCGGTTATCTTGATGGCAAAATAGCCAATGAAGGATATAGAGGCCACCAGTACCACCATCCACCAGATTTCATAGGGATTAAGGCTATTCCATGGCCCGTAGCCATTGTTGGGCAGGATGGGCAGCATGACCACCGAGATGAAAAGCAGTTTCACTGCTGCCTCCAGTTCGTTGGCCTCTAGGGTACGAAGCCAGCCGTGCAACGTCGGTTTCATCTCAAGCAGGAACACCGCCACTACTGCCCCTGAAATTGCGATCCTGGGATAGCCGGCACCGGCCAGGGCACCAAGTGAAAACGTCAGCAGTGCAGCCACCTCTGTAGTAAGACCGAGGTCCTTGCCCACGGCCTTCGCACTGATCATGTAGCTTGACGCCAGCAACAGGGCTACCCCAACAAATCCCAACCCAAAGGCCATGATACCAAAGCCATGCGCCATGACACCCGTAACCCCACCAAGAAATCCAAAAAGGCCGAAGGTCCTGATCCCTGCCACCCTGCTGCCTTCTTCCATCGCCCTTTCCTTCCAACCACGTTCAGTACCTACCAGGAGACCCACTATTAGGGCGGCGGCCAGGCGTTTTGTGAGTTCCAATTCCATATAAACTTATCCGTTCGTATGCAGTCACCGGGTTTGATCTACTGCGTTGCCAGGCACTTGGATACAGAGGGGTACGCCTGCGTGCCTTTCACCCCGTATCCGCGTACCATGTTACTGCACATCAATCATGAACCTTTCACAATCTCCAGCAACAAGCATGTGATCGGTTACAACTTGATCCGGTTTCTATCAAGGCCTGTTTTTAGCGGCGCCAAGACATGGACCGCATGCAGGTTTCGGTTAAGATTTCTACCACATAAGCCGGGATCATGCAGCTTGCAAGTTCCTTCATACAAGGATACGCAGACACGTAAAGGGAACATCACCAAGATGCTGGATGCGCCATGAGAATCCATGGCACTTGGAAGCCCGGGGTGTTATGCTAGCATCCCTCAGGCCCTCGTGTGCCTGCCGCCCGATCCGGAGGCGGTACCCTGGCATGGAATATAGCCTGGAGGGGGCTGTATTTTCAGGACAAGGCCGATTGTACCTGCGGCCAGAATATACCAGGAGGTCTTTATGATCCCTATTGTAACATTTGTAGGGTGGCATAATTCGGGGAAAACCACCTTCATAAGGAAGGTGATCAAGGAAATAATGAACCGGGGCTATAGGGTAGCGGTATTCAAGTCCAGCAAGCATGAATCCGTTCAATTCGATCGCCCGGGTAAAGACAGCTACAACTACAGGGCAGATGGCGCAGACCCTGTATTGTTTCTCTCACCGGACCAGTTGGCACTCTTTTCTGCAAATAGTGGCAGATCCATCCCGAAGCTTGCTTTCCATCACTGTCCAGATGCCGACATTGTGATATGCGAAGGATTCAAACATGCCAGTGGCATCCCAAAGATTGAGATCAGGAGGGACACCCTGTCCGGCGAACTCATGGAAACAAATCTCAAGGGGATTGTGGCAGTAGTCACAGACAAGGAGTCCAACGCACCAAACCATTTCGGATACGATGAGCATGCAGGTGTCGCCGATTTCATCGAAAGCAGGTACATAAAACCGGCCAGGGAGAAATCCGCCGATGTAACCCTTTTTGTAAACGGCAAAAGAATTCCCTTGAAGGATTTTGTGCAGGAATCCCTGTACGGAACGCTCATGGGCTTCATAGGCGCCTTAAAATTCACAGAGGGGGCCAAGGAGGTGGAACTTAGAATAAGACAACGCTGAGCCTCCTTCATCCCAAAATTTCATGCCTGCCATTGTACAGGCAGCCTCTGGGCATGAAAATAGGGCACTGATGCACTTATCACGGCAAACAATACATTACCTGTCACATGATAGCCGCCAGATATATATCCTGTAGCATCATTGCGGGTTCGTGCTGTCTCTTCTCATCCCCGGACCGGCATCGGATACAGGACAATGGCCACCTGAATGTCCAGATTCAGACCCCTTCTTTCCCAAGACCTCCATAACCTTTGGAGAAATACCCTTTAGATGTATGTCTCGCTGGGGGAAGGGAATCTCTATGCCCGCCTTCTTGAATTCCCTGAAAAGGGCAAAGTAGTAGTCGCTGGTAAAGCCATGTAGACTTCGAAGCTCTGTCATCCGTATCCACACCTTGAGATAGAAGTTCAGGCTATTATCTCCAAAGCCCTGGAAACGGATCAAGAGCGGATGTAACGGATCCTCTACCGTGGATGGGACTCCCCTTGCCGCCTCCAGTGCTATACTGGCCACCATATCAGGGTCGGAATCATAAGATACACCAAAGGGGATCGTGAGCCGGCGCCAGTTGTCACTGTAGGTCCATGTACGTACGCGCCCGGACACGAATTCCGAATTGGGGACGATGATCTCCTCCTGATCCTGTGTCCGTATGATGGCCGATCTCATGGTAATCTCCCTCACCTCACCTATGAGGCCATCACCAAGTTCTATGAAATCCCCCATCTTTATGGAACGGTCGATCAACAGGATAAGCCCGCTCACGAAATTATTGGCAATGGTTTGAAGACCGAAGCCGATACCAACTCCCAGGGCACCAAGTATTATGCTCAACTGGCTGAGGTTTATACCGGCTGTTGAGAGGGCGATGAGTATCACCAGGGCAACGAGCCCGTAATAGACAAGCGTAGTAATGGAATTGACCGTTCCATAGGACAACCTGGTCTTTTGAAAAAGCAGCTTGTTCAGCTTGTTGCGGATGATACGAAGGGATATGATACCTGCAAACAGCAGGAATAATATCTTTAGGATGCTGTTCAGCGTGACCGAGGTATCCCCAAAGGTCAAGAGCGGATAATACAAGACAGCCTTTATCTCTTCCCAGGTGTTGGCGAAATGTATAGCACTCCACACCCTCAGTCTTTCGTACCAACTTGCCTTTTCTTCTATTAGACCCAGGACGAGGTTGATCCTCTTTTCAAGCCGGTCTATGGAGGCCTCGTTTCTGTTCAAATCAGCGATGAGGGAGATTATATCCCTTTGGGCTTGTTCCAGATTCGACTTGGCATCCAGGGAGGAGGTATTCTTTTCCGTGCCATTCCCGTGTATCTTGGCAACCTTATGAAAGGAAGATAGCTGTTGTACCAGGTCGGACTTCATCACCTTGGCATCAGCAGTTGCCTGGGTAAGCCCGGCGTGATACCTGGCCAGTTCGTCTAGCTTCTTGGACCATTCCCGTATCAGCACATCCAGGCCTACGGCCCCTGGAAGGTGGGCATAGCTGGATATCCAGTCATACCTGAACCGGCTTCCTATCGTTTCTAGCTTGAGGGCCAGCTTCTGCTGGCGAATCCTTTTTATTTTAATCTCGTAGAGCTTGATTCGGGTCTCCAGGTATTTCTGCCTCTTCTGGAAAAAGGCGCTGCTCTTATTGGCAGAGCTGAGATCCTTGATCCTGGCAAGGGTATAGTTGAGTTTTATCTCCAGGTTGATTATCCTCCTGGTATATCTCAATCTTTCCTTGTCAAGTTGCTCCATGCGATCGTTGGAGTCACCAAGCACCTCCCTGTATTCATTTTTTGTCCCAACAATGTCATGCCTCGTGATCTTGAGGCCTCCGAATACCTTTCTAAGGAGCATCGAGCATTCCGACTCTAGTTTCTCCAGGTGCCCGATCAGGCTTTGTATCTTCGATTCTTCTATCTTGAGAAGGGCGTACTCACATTGCAGGCTCATTATCTGGCCCAGCTTCAAGTATGATCCAACGCTTATAGGTGTCTGGGTCCTCAATTTTATATAATCCGCCAGGAGAGACTTAAGGTCGTCCTCGATATCAGACAATTTCCCCTGGTACAGCCCTGCCTTCCGCTCGTAGATATCAAGCTGCCCGCCCAGGTTTTGAAGAAAGGAAACCAGCTTGTCAAAGGCAGGCAGTCCATAGGGCGGGGAACCAACATCGGGGACATGCAGGCCCATGTCTACCGGGGAATTCAACTGGGATTGGATCTGTACGAACTGAAGGGATAGGCCCTGGAACAACTCAAGGGCATCCTCCAGAACCGATCTCGACACACTGTCCGTTTCCTTGGCAAGGAGTGTGTTTATTCGCGAGTCTATCCCCTTGACAAGGGCCTCACGTTTTTTGATAAATGCCCTTATGTCATCAGGCTGCCCCTGATAAAGCCTCGTCTCCACCGCATGCTGAATCACCGGAAGCGGTTCCTGGGCAAACACTAAATGCCCTGCACCAAGGCATATAAAAAACACGAGCCAAGCCAGAAAATCACCTGGTATTGTCCTGTTGTCCCTTTCTTTCATCTAACCTTTATACCTTCATGCGGCCCGTACCTTGGCGCGCCACTTACAATTTTCGATAACAACTCCATTTACAGCATACCCGATAACGCTACGTGGATCACGATAAACCCAGATTATGCACTTCAAATGCCCGAGAAGAAGATTTTGTCTGAACAATTCGATGGTTAACTGCAATTTATCCGACAAACCTGTTCACCCAAAAGGTGCGACTTCATCCAGTTTTATATCTCAGGCACTTGAAGCCGCAAGGGGCTCGCGAATTTACTGAATCTG
>JAJRZR010000039.1 GCA_024275145.1 Deltaproteobacteria bacterium
AGAAGGATGACACCGAAGGTGCTCTCCATGGCGGTATGCTTGTAGAGGTGGTTCAGCACCACCTGGGCCAGGCCGTCCTTCTTGAGCTCGATCACGATACGCATACCGCGCCTGTCCGATTCATCCCTTACCGCATGTATGACCTCGATCTTCTTCTCCTTCACGAGTAGCACTATCTTTTCCACAAGCTTCGCCTTGTTGACCTGGTACGGGATCTCGGTAATTATTATCACCTCACGCTTTCCTCTGGCCTGCTGTTCGATGCTTGCCCTGGCCCTCATCTTGATAAGACCCCGGCCGGTTTCATAGGCCGCCTTTATCCCCTTCCTGCCACAAATGAAGCCCGCGGTAGGGAAATCGGGCCCAGGGATGTGCTCCATTAGATCTGCCACGGTGATATTGGGGTCGTGGATCAAGGCAATCAGTGCATCGACGACCTCACCAAGGTTGTGGGGGGGGATATTGGTGGCCATCCCCACTGCTATGCCAGCAGAACCGTTTATGAGCAGGTTCGGCACCTTTGATGGCAATACCGTGGGTTCCTCCATGGAATTGTCATAGGTAGGGGCAAAATCCACGGTTTCCTTGTCAAGGTCTGCCATCAATTCATGGGCCAGTTTCGTAAGACGGATCTCTGTATAACGCATGGCGGCCGGAGAATCCCCATCCACGGAACCGAAATTCCCCTGGCCGTCTATGAGTGGATACCCCATGGCAAAATCCTGGGCCATACGGACAATGGTATCATACACCGCGGTATCCCCGTGTGGATGATATTTACCTATCACATCGCCTACGATGCGGGCGGATTTCTTGTGGGGTTTATTCCAGTCGTTATGCAACTGGTTCATGGCATATAGTATACGCCTGTGAACCGGTTTGAGCCCATCCCGGACATCCGGCAAGGCCCTTCCTATGATGACGCTCATGGCATAGTCCAGGTAGGACTTCCTGAGCTCCTCTGAGATGTCACAGACCTTATTGGTGCCACCAAACATCTCTGTCTGTTCCTGCATACTTGTTCTCCCTGAGCGAATTATTCTTGTATCAACGAAACGGGACCTGCCGTTCCAATATCCACAGGGACACAATGGTCCCTGGTATCCGTTTCAATCTGTCATGAAGCCATAGACCATACCTTCCCCTTAGGGCGATATGCCATGGCCATTGTGCGGCACCTGAACACGGACCGCTTGAAGGTTTGGTGGAGGAAACGAGATGATGCCTATCTCGAACGTCAAGAGAGACGATTAACTGCTTAGAAAGGCCTCAGCCCCTCAATCATCAATCATGAGGATGGGAATATTGCGCAGGAAAATCAACTCAACCTCTTTCCGGTGGTTGTCATGGTAAAACGACAGTGCTTGACCCCCTTGAGTGCCCTTAATTTATACGCAAGGCTCCTCAACGAGCTTGGCCTTCCCCGGACGATGACCACCTCCAGGCAGTTGTGGTGATCCAGGTGGACATGCTGAGATACTATGACGTCATCGGGAAAGTCATGTTGTATGTCCAGAATCGATTCTACCAGTTCCCGCTTGTGGTGATCATAGACATAGGTAATGGTACCGACTACAGTCTGCCCGTTGGCCTCCCTTTCCCATTCCTGCTCAACAAGTTTTTCCCGGATAAGATCCCTTATGGCCTCTGACCTGCTACTGTACTCCCTTTCCCGTATATATTGGTCAAAGGCCGTTATCAAATCCGCGGGGATGGACACCCCAAACCTGATTATGGAGCTGTTCTCGTTTTTATTTTTCTTTTTCACGGTCTCTAATATATCCACTTCATTGAGGGTTAACAATTATTTTCTGGACCCGGATGATCTTTCTAAGCTGTAAATACAGGCCGAAATCCCTTAATGATCCCTATCCAGAATTGTCTCCACCGCGTGATCTCCAGGTGATATTCCGGTTAAAGCCGGATGTTCTAATGATCCTGAGTAACGGCTAGGAATCTTTTCATGAGGCAAAGGAGAAAAAACATGGAATACGAAGGATGGAATCCCTTTGGGAAGAAGGTAAACATGGAAGGTATTGACAAAGACGATTTCGAATTCGTCCTGAAGAGGCTTCTTGATTCGCTCAAGCCTGTACTGGAGGAGGAAACAGCAAGGACCCGGTCGGCAGAGAGGCTTATCAAGGAAGCCCAGGGGAAACCGCCTGATTGCGAGGACGAGATAGCACTGGCAAAACGGCTTCTTGCCCCTCTGGCAGATGAAAAGGCGGCCATCCGCCTCGTTCCCCCTGAGATGCGGGAGCGGCTAGGGCCCGTGGAGAAATGGCCCTGGTGTATGAGACACATACTGTGCTGCCTGATCTTTGGCTGGCTGCTGTACAGGGGCCGTTCCTTCGAGGCAGCGGTCTACTATCTTAAATATTTCTGGATATGTGTACGCAGGCTGTTCGGGGAAGACCTGGAAGGAAGACCACTGACTCCGGAAGAGGAGAGGGATTTCGAGGTACTTTCTAGGGCGCTTGCCGAGGTATACAGGCCGTTTCTCGACGAGCAGATCAATGCCACCAGGCGGTCCGGGGAAATCGCTAAGGAGACCACCACGGGGAAGATCGACTGCCGTTGCGGTTACCATGGCCAGATCGAGATGCTGGACAGGTTTCTTTCGCCAGAGGTCATAAAGGCACTTTTTGGCAGCAGGGCCATGGATGAACTTGGCAAGGACCCACGGTTCTGGTTCTGTCGTTGCTGGTGTGTCTGCTCCATCAGGTTTGGCTGGTGCCTTGCGCGTGCAAAGGGCCTGGTGGATGCCTTCTACTGCCTCGTAGGCTATTTCCACTGCATGAAGGCCTGTGCAAACCCGTTGACCTGTGAGCTGCTTGCACCCAATGAATGCACCGGGGAACATGAGATCAAGACGCCAGCCATCTTCCGCGGGGTAGAGATAATTGGAACGGCAACAGGTGCTGCCTGTGGATACTACACCCTTGAATGGCGCCAGGCAGGTACGGTAACATGGAGGAACGACGGCATCCGTTATCCAGGTGTCCCGGCCCCTGCACAGGGTACCTGCGGGGTGATAAATGGCACACTGGGCTATCTCGAGACCTTTCCCATGGTGCCTGCCGGCCCGCTGGAGGTACGCCTGTGTGTACATCCCGGCCAGCCTGGCATTGCAGTCAAGTGCTGCACGATTTCGTTTCAGCTCCGCAGGAATATGGTATGGATCAGGGCCGTCGAGGGCATAGAGGTAGACACGCCTCCCGGCATAGCCGATCCGTCTGCCCAGCTCGTGGACGGCACCAAGGAGATACGCTCCTTCGGGACCGCGGTCAAGATCCATGGCAGCGCATGGATAGGAGGCTGTTTGGGTGAGAGGATCAAACGTTATACCCTGTCGTTCCATCCGGGTTTCGTAACCGACCCAAATCTCCCAGGTTTCGTACAGTTCTGGCAGGTGGATTACAACACCCCAATGCAGATCGACACCGATCTCAACAAGGTATTCGAAAGGGAGCTTACCAACCGTTGGAAGCGTCTCATATTCTGTTTTCCACCACCAACAAACTGTATAACCGTTGGCAATCGCCTCCAGGGAGTGCGCTGGTCCACGCTCGATCCCCGTTCCTACCCTGTCGATTTCTCGACATCGCCACCGGCCAAGTGGATATCGACCCCGCTTCCCTCCACGAACTGCCAAAGTGGCAGGTATACAATACGCCTCAGCGTGGAGGATACCGTGGGGAATATCTGGCATGACCTCCAGCAGGTCTGGTTCGACAACAAGGACATACATGGAAGGATTGCAAGACTCGCCGATGCAGATCCATGCCAAACCATGCAACTAAGCAAGTACGCCGCACCAGGGGCAGACTGCACTGTGCCATGGCCGGTCCAGATCCTTGGCATAGCCTATGACGAATACATAGAAGAGGGAAATACCATCAGGCCAAGTGACAACTTTGGGGGATTTTCCCTGTGGATCAAGAAGGACGGCGCCCCAGACCCCGGCGTTCCCTTGCCGATCCCAGGCCCTGTCGGCGGGGGATTCGTGGGCAGCACCAGGGTAGGAGAGCCTGGCAAACGCTGTCCTAGTGCCGTGCCCCCGGCAGGACCGCTACCTGCTGAAACGCCTGGCGTGCTGGCCATCTTCGATATCAGGAAACTCGATGCGCTCTGCAACCCTTCAGCACCACACCTTACCATAAAGCGGGGTGAATGCTGTACCTATATACTGAAACTCAGGGTATGGGACCGGTCCATCTGCCCGTCGCTTCCAAACCACAGGCACGAGATATACCACAGCTTCCCGGTGTTCATATGTAACGACCTGCCGGAGGCCCCTTAGGCGACAACGGTCCATGACGGAGGAGGAAGACCTAGATCCGCTTCCGTCGTGGATTATCAGGTGGTTCATGCAGGGGCATTCCCGAAGGTGATCACCTCAGGGATAGAAGTCTACCTCTGGAGGTATACGCACCGCCTCTATCCATTTCGAGAGTTGGTCAGGGACCCTTGGGCTTCCGGCCCCGAAGACCTTTTTTACCAACCATGAAGGACCTGATATGGAGACACCAAAGGGCGTAGGTCCTCCTACGATCTCGAACCCCATGGCCCTTAACTCCTTCACTGCCTGTTCCCTTACCTCCATGGGGGCACTGAACCGTTCAAGTTCATCCAGGGTTATCCCGTTGCTACCGCGTGATGAAAGCCTCCCTGGAGACCTGAACACAAGATCGAGTATTACCGTTCGCTCTTCTTCCATCTCAGGGTCCTGATCCCCCTTCCACAGAGATCCAACATTGGGGATTGCTGCCGAAAAGATCACCCTTGGCGAAATTGGTGGCCCTGCAGCTTCCACCGCATTCTGAAAGATACGAGCACGACCTACACCTGCCATGAAGATCCGATACGGACAGGCTACGAAAATAATTCAGGAACCTGGAACGGCGCCAGACCTCGCCAAAGGATGAATCAACCACGGTATCTGCCCTGACCCCTTCAAAGAAGTGGCAGGGAAGAACCTCGCCGGTTGGGGTAATGGTGCCGTATGAAACCGCTCCGCCGCACCCCAGCGGACGGTTCCGGTCCACAGGATCGTGGCACGGTTTTGCATCCAGGAATTCCTCGAATTCCATCTCGGCGATACCTATGTCCAGGCTGTCCCTGAGATCACGCAGATACAACGTTATATCCCTCACCTTTTCAGGTGTAACCTCGAGATCGGAATGAAACCGGCCGCGGCCCTTTGGCACAAAGGGAATGAGCCGAAAACCCGCCGCCCCCAACCCGACGGTAAGTTCCAGGATTGCAGGAATGTCCTTCAGATTTTTAGAGGTCAACACCGTGCCGATGATCACATGATTGCCTGCATTCACCAAGGTCTTGATCCCCTTGACAGTGTGTTTGAAGGCATTGGAGCCGGGACGCATGAAATCATGTATCTCCGGCCTCGAGCCATCGAGGCTCACCTGGACACCAGCCCCGATTTCACGGAACCAGCCGGCCAAGTCCCTGTCAACGAGGGTGCCATTGGTAGCGACCTGCACCTCCATCCCCAGCTCGTAGACCTTGGTTGCTATCTTCTTGAAATCAGGATGTATCAGGGGCTCTCCTCCGCTAAAGGCGATGCTTTCCACACCAAAAGCCGCCATCTCCTCTGCCAGCTCCAGGCAACGGGCCGTGGTAAGCTCGCTTTCGAGCGCCTCCCCCGCCCCCACGACACAATGGCGACACCTGAGATTACACCGTGCCGTTATCTCCCAAAACATGTTTTCAGGAGGACCTACGGCGACTGTGGAGATCGGGGCATCCCTCCACCACAGGAGTTCATTCCTGGAAAACGGCTGAAAGAAATCCTGGAGCCTTGCCCGTATCCTTTCGCGACCACCGGCCTCTGGATAGCGCCTGGCAAGTTCGGCAACCATATCGGAAAGGGTCCTCTGGCCGTCTGCCATCCGCAGCACCTCTGCACCACTGCGGTTTATGCGTACGGGCCTTTCGCTCAGGTGGTTCTTGACCAGATAATCTCCGTTCTCCCCCGACCTTTCCAGCCGAAAGGGAAAAAATGGTACCCGTTTCCCTTGTCTTTCGATGGAAAATTCCATTTGCTGCCTGTTTCCAGGCCAGGACCCGCCCTTGTCATGGGCGAGATCCTGGCGCGTTGTCCCTACGGGTCTGTCACTCATCACATTCAGGATCGAAGGGGCCGCGGACACAACCGCCTATGTCCGGAAACTCATCGTATTCCTCGGCCATACCGATCGTTTCATCCTCTGGGTAATCGTACCCTGGTGTCCAGCCTCCGAGTTCCTCTTCATCCACGAGTACAGTTAGCGGCACCAGGCGCCTCCGTCTTCGCTCTGGAATCCGTCTGCCCGGATCGCGTGGGATCTCAGGTCCCTCGGGCCTCTTCCACGGACCTGCAAGACACCCCTGGATAGGACCTGGAGGACATTTGATCGTGGGGGCGGGCGGGCACCTCAACATGGGCGCAGGCGGGCACCTCTCTATGATGGGTGCACGGCGGCAGACAGGGACACGGTAGCACAATGGAGCCCGATGACACACGGGGGCAATACGGCATACCGGGGCGCGGTAACAGATAGGGGCACGACGACACACCGGAGCACGATAGCAGATAGGAGCACGATAGCAGATAGGGGCACGACGACACAATGGAGCCCTGTAACATGGATGAACGGGTTTCACCCTGTCAAGTGCCGCGCCAATGTTGATCATTCCCGCTCCGGTTGCACTATCTGGCCCTATACCTGCCGCCTCGCCGCTGGCACTCACACCGTTTACCACATCCATGCAGGTGTCCGCCAAGGCCTGCTTTATCTCGGTAGGGGTTAGGCCGGGCTTTGCCTGGAGCAGGATGGCAGAGGCACCGGCCACCATGGGCGCTGCACTCGACGTACCACTGGCTACCAGCCATCCATCGTTCGGACCGGTTTCATCGCCGTTGGGAAAGGCCGGGCCACTGAAGGCATTATCGAAGCGGGCCCCTGACATGGTAGGCATAAGGATAAAGATCCCCCTGGGGGCCTGGCCTACTATGGCCGTGAAATCCGGACAATGTCTCTCAGGGTGCCTGGGATGAAAACCACTCGATGCGTATGTTGAGGCCTCCCAGCCACCATCTTCATCGGGATAGGAACCACCAACGGAGATCACATCCGGAAGGCATCCGGGCCAGCCTACCGGCCCCCCGTTTCCACACGCAAAGATCACCGTAATCCCGGAGGAGACGGCAGCTATTATCTCTGCCTCCAGCACCGGGTCATGGCCCTGGCCCCAGCTATTGGTAATAACATTTACACCATCTGCCACTGCCCTGCGAAATGCGGCAAGGGTCGCCCACTGGATACCGTCTGACATCTTGTAGAAATGGAAATCACAGCCCGGCGCTATGGCTAGGAGGTTGGCCGCGATCCCGGTTCCATGGCCATATTCGTCCCGGTTGGCCGATCCAACCACTGCATGTACGGTAATATTGTATCCACGCCCGCTGTAATAGTCGTGGTTCTCAATAAAACCACTATCTATCATGGCCACCTTTACCCCTGAACCTGTAAATCCCCTGGTATGGGCATGGGCAGCACCTGTAAGCCTGACTATATCCCCTGGCGGTTCCAGGTGATAATATGACAAGGAGGGCATCGGGCCCTCACCTGCAAGGAAATACCCTTTTTGGGGCAGATAAAGGGCCTCGGCAGCGGTGACAAGCTCCTGGGGCAGCCTGGCTGGCCCCTCCATGAACAATGCCGGATGTTCCACCGCCTGCCCGGATCCAAGGAACATGTTCACCTTACGTTCCACGACCTTAAGGCCGAAATATTCCTGAAACAGCTTCAAAGGCCCGGAAAGAGAAAGGCCGAAGGCACTCGTGGCAATCACCTTGAACCCCACCTGTTCAAGTCTTTGTCCAAGTTCCACAGGGGTGTCGTCCCTGGCCTGAAAAAACTTTAGCCGATCCGGAGTAAGAGGCTCCTTGCGGCTCAACAGTGAGGCCCCAGTCTGGGAACGAAGAACTATCTCTGCATAGAAATTTTCTTTCACCTGCTTGTCCATAAAATTCCTCCTTCTCTCAAGGAACGATTATAGTGACCGGCCTTTGATTCCAAACTATGCATTTCAAATCTGTTTAAAGTTAGTTGTGGATATAACTTGAAGAACCAAGGTGCGTCTGCGCCCTTTCCGCCTTGCATCTTTGGGTAAACTTGCGGGCCGCATAATTTGGGTTGACCTTTTCACCTAGACAGCCTGCCATGGGCCTTCGCACTGGTATCTCGATGAATTTTATATATAAAATCCGTATCACCAGATATTCACCAACAACTCACCGCCGGTTCAAATCTTCATGTATGAGGGCACAGAGCAGGCGCCTGCTTGGGGGGCCCGGTAGCGCGCCTCTGGCAAACAGCGGGTTTTTCAAGATGCCTACCGCGCCTGCCTGAAGGCTAGCAAGGACATCCATGTACACAAAAACAGGAACAAGCAGGAAACGTCCGCTACGACTGCTTTACCGCCTTGATTTTTTGCGGTCTTCCAACTGGAGGGAGGGGGCCTTTTGGGCATATACCAGCGCCCAGGGCGGCTTTCAGGGACGAGATGACCTGGCACAGCC
This sequence comes from Deltaproteobacteria bacterium, assembly GCA_024275145.1. Lineage (GTDB taxonomy): Bacteria > Desulfobacterota > Dissulfuribacteria > Dissulfuribacterales > QOAL01 > S143-34. The sequence continues at coordinate 8,588 of JAJRZR010000039.1, forward strand.
TGGCCTGGCAGTCTTCAAGGGCCTCAATGGCCTCAAGGAGCGACAAGGCTGAACGATCGGGATCGACTTCGGTATACATATCAGACATACCGCTACTCTTTAAGAGGTTACGATTTTTCAGGATCCAACGCAGGCATTCCCTGGTTTCCTCTCCAGGAAGAAGCCCTAGTTCCTTTTTGAATATGTCGGTGCAAAACTTGAACTGCCTCAGCGCCTGCCCTGGCTGGCCGGCCTTCACATAAAGACGCATCATGGTCCTATGCACATCCTCGCGAAGCGGATCATGGTGGAGAATCTTCCTGCCACATGCCAATGCCTTTGTAATCTGGCCTGAGTGCATGTAATTAAATACCAACCGGGTCAATCCCTGTATGTACAAGTCAAGCAGGCGTTCCCTTTCGAGGAGTATCCAGTCGTCATAGAAACCCTCCATCAGATCCCCTGTGTAGAGTCCCAAGGCCTCTTCAAGGGATCTCGTCTGGATAACAGGACGAGCGTCTTCCTCGACGGAAAGCGCAGCCTTTATCCTCTCTTCAAACAGGAACACGTCCACCCAATGGGGCCGGTCCCAGTTGAATACTATCTCATTGCCGGTCCTTTTGATGAAGCCGTCTGATTTGGCTGTTCCGGGGCTTAGGATACGTTTCAACCTCCACAGGGCAGTGCTCAGGCATGCCCTTGCCCTTCTTTCCTCTTGCTCACCCCACATGAGGCCGAGCAACCTTTCCCTGGAATGGGGCCTCTTGCCATGCAACAACAGGTAGGAAAGCAGGCGCACCTCGCATCTGGTAATCCGGCAGGAAGATTTTTGCCTATGGTGGAATATCCTGGGGCTACCCAACAACTGTATGTAAAGCATGGGCATTCTCCTGCTGCAAGTGTCCGCATGGCACACACCATCGGTACTGCTTGGGCCTTGTCCCCTTCAGGTAAAACCAACCCTGCAAGAGAGATGGTGCAGGGTATAATCGTGTGCATACCCTGAAACTTGTATGCAACTTCCTTCACATGAACAGATCGGCAAAAATTAACCGTGTGTTTTAACTAAAAAAACAAAAAAATCCTTCTACGATCATCTATAAAAAAGGCAAAAATTATACCTTTAATAATAAAACTAATTACTTGCACCGGTACAAGTCAACCCATTCCCACCTGCTGACCGCTAAGAATCCCGGTGGGAGGAGGAACAGGGGAAAAAGGATGAATGAATAAAATGTAATGGCATGGAAACCGTCATGAAATGGAACATGGTGTAGGATGAAATCATCAATCCAAAAGACCAAGGAGGTAAGTATGAAGGAGGTGCATGGACTACCAACCCTGCAAACGATCCTGGGCATATTGATAATCGCATGCCTGTCCCTTTCGGCATGTGCATTGGCATTGCGGCCAACCCAGGACAACGAAAGACACACGATTTACGCCCAAGGCTGCCCGGTGCCTGTATATCTTTTAAATGAACTCAGCCAGACGGTCACGACGGAGTTCGTTTCCTGCCGCGTCTCCGGCGACCGGATTCATCTCAACGGCCGACTCAAAAGGTTGAGCCGGCGTCCGGTATGGGGCATCAAGGCCAGGGCCGTGTTAATCGACCGCAAGGGAAAGGCGTTGGCCGAAACCGAGCGGGACACGGTACTAAGTATCTCCGGTGGAAGACGCAGGAATATCGGCCGATTTTATCTGGAATTACCATACTCGAACGGCATGGCAGGCATTGATCTCACACTGAGACGGGAAAAAAGATAACAAGGCAGACAATCCCGAATCATACAATCCACGGCTCTGCCGATGATGCAAGACATGATGGTACAGGCGTAACCAGGTACTTCCCCTAGCAAACGCGCCTGATCAAATAAGTCCGTAAGCCCTGCGACCCCAGATACCAAAATTTTCAACCCTGGCTTTCGGTCTCTAGTGGCACGGCATTTGACTAAAAGGACCTTCCTGTAATAGACTTGGGTCTGGATACCTCAACCCCGTCAAGGGCTGGTCCACCTGTTCCACATCAATCACCAGAGGAGGAGACATCCTATGAAAGGAAAAGGTTTCTGCATCTTGGCATTGTTATTGTTCTTCGGGGGACCATGGCCTGCCCACCAGGTATCTGCCGTAGTCAATATCTCGGTGGGTCTACCCGAGGACAACGCCACGTGTCCCACCGGTCTTCCCGCCCCCCAGGTAAAATTTACCAGAACGGAGGCCTACGAATTAAACGGGACCAAGCTCATAAGATACAGACTCTCCGTTACCAACAGGGATGAATATCCTGACGAGCTTTTTGCCCCATCACCTGAACTTCCTCCGTGTGGCCTGAACACCAACTCATCGCGGACCTGGGTGGACATAGATGACGTATCCGGAAATTATATATATGGTTTCTGTGCACTGGGCACACCGGACAATCTAGATCTTCTGTGGTTTTCCGGCTACCAGGGACAGCAGCCGCCGCACGACTACGTGCGAGTAATATTGAACGATCGCCTCTGCGGAACCAGTTACGAGTCGGAACCCGTGCCAATAATCGCCCTGGTTCCTCCAAAGGACGCGTCCATATATCATTATGGGCAGGCAACGACCCCTGTCTACGACAGGGATCCTGCCAATTGCAAGCCAATGGCAGTGGGCAACCTTGCAGGCGGAATTCTACAGATGAAACTGGGCCTACCTCCCTTCACCGGGCCGGTAGATCTCTACATGGCCATATACGCGCCCCAGATCGATCCACTTCATGTCTATCTCTTTGTGAAAGAAAACGGCAACCCCATCCTGGTGCCATTCAGCGGGGACCCAAACGACCTGGAGGCGTTTGACTCTGGCACCACATTTCCAGAACAAGGCCTGTTTGGCGACATCCCGGTTTCCTCACTGCCTAGCGGAACTTATTACCTATATGTCATCGTAACCCCTGCGGGCAGCCTTAACGCCTATTATACGTGGCAAACGAATTTCCAGATACAGTAAGGAGGACTGGGACCTGGTTGAAAAACAAAAAATGGGATTTTGGTTAACTAACCGAAATCCCATTAAACTTTGGTGCCGGAGGCGAGAGTCGAACTCGCACGGGAGTAAATCCCACTGGATTTTGAGTCCAGCGCGTCTACCAGTTCCACCACTCCGGCGCGCAGGCCTCTTTCAAATAACAAAAGCGGGCCACCGTGTCAATGTCATTGTTCGCTACGGCGGCACCCATTGAAACAGGGCTCAGGACACAAGCCCCTGTATCCTGTCCCAAATATGCTCTGCCACTTCTTCCTTGTGAAGCATTGGTACCTGTTCGATTTCCTCTTCAGGATCGATGATAAGCACCTCGTTGGTAGGCACATCGAAACCGACGCCGGGCATGGAAACATCATTGGCGACCAGCAGGTCCACCCCCTTTTCCCTCTTTTTCTTTAGGGCATTTGCCTTGAGATCATGGGTCTCGGCACAGAATCCTACGATTATCTGGCCAAGCCTCCTATGGCTGGTCAAAAAGGAAAGTATATCCTCGGCTGGCATCAGTTCAAGCGTTAGATTCGAGGCAGACTTTTTCATCTTCCTGTCCAGGGACTGTCTGGGGGTATAATCGGCAACCGCAGCCGCCATTACTACCACATCCGCCCCCCCTGCAAGCCCCTTCACTATCTCTGCCATCTCGGCTGCGGTCTCGACGCCATGAAACTCCACCCCCGGAGGCCTCTCAAGGGAGACAGGGCCACTTACCAGCTTGACCTCAGCCCCCCTTCTTCTTGCGACCTTTGCCATGGCATATCCCATTAGCCCTGAAGAACGATTCGAAATAAACCTTACCGGATCGACCGACTCCCTGGTAGGCCCGGCCGTGACCACAACCGTTATCCCTGAAAGGCTAGAGGGTGTAAGGGCCGCAATTATTCCTTCCTTTGCTGTGTCCCATGGAACCAATCTCCCCTGCCCTACCTCGCCACAGGCCGCCTCCCCCGTATCGGGGCCAACGATGCCATAGCCCAATGCCCTGAGTGCCTTGAGGTTTTCCTGGGTAGCTGCATGTCCATACATATATGGATTCATGGAGGGAAAAAACAACACCGGACCAGAATATGAAAGCAAGAGAGTGGATATCAAATCGTCCGCAAGCCCGTTTGCGGCCTTGCCTATAATACTTGCAGTAGCGGGCAATATGATGAAAAGGTCTGACGACCTGGCAAGTTCGATATGGGGTATGGTCTCGGCTCCAGAGAGATCGAAAAGGTCCGTATGGGATCTCTGGCCAGTAAGCGCGGAAAAGGTCAGGGGTGAAATGAACCGCCTTGCGTTCCTTGAAAGCACCGGAACCACTGCGGCGCCGAGTTTTGTCAGGTTCCTGGCATATTCAGCCGCCTTGTACGCTGCGATGCCACCGGTCACTCCGTATAATATGGTTTTCCCCGAAAGGGGCCTGTAGGGTGGCACCTCTGTCATGCTGCAACCCTTGTATCCCATCTCGCCTTCGGAGATCTCATGATTTCTCGGGCCTGAGCAGCCTGCCTGGATAGGCTTCAGGCCCAAGGCTTCCGCCGTAGGCAGTACAACCACAATGGAACCCAAAGGGGGTAACCAGGGAATTCTCCAAGGAATACAGCCCTAATGGCTTGCTGGTTCGGCGATCCATATCTGTACCTCCGTCTCGAATCCCATCGGCCCCTGGTATATCTGTATTAGGCAATGTCCAGAATTATTCTTCGAGAAGGCCAGGAAGCTCCGCTTGGCAGTCAATGATCCCACCTGTTTCCAACCGTATTCCGGCATGGTCTTCTGAAAGAAGTCCACCAGTGAATCCGGCGTCACCCTGCCTTTCAAGACCACTATGCCACCGTGAAAGCCAGGGGTTGAGATGGTCAATGTCTTGTCCTCCACCTTCTTGAGCTCAATAGGCACAGGGACATCAGGAAAGGCATAACCGGTGCTCGGCTGGGCGACTGCTGCCTGCCCGGATGGAACCCCCATCATCTCGCCGCCCTGATCCTTGTGCATACCCTTAGTAATCCTTGCACAAGAAGACAGCATAAATACACCGAAAAGAAACATAGATGTGAGGGAAACGACCAGACAAATCCTTTTCACTCTTGGTTCGAACATCCTCTTCCTCCTTATTTATCCCTGATAGACGATTACCTCATCCAGGGGTTTTCTGCTTGAATGTTGGTCCCTGCTGGCAGGATGGCCTATCGCGACAACCGCCATAAGCTCCAGATTCCCCGAAAGCCCAAGGACTTCCCGTACCTTTGCGGCGTTCTTCAGGATCTCACCAAGCCAGACCGCCCCAAGCCCCATGCTGTGAGCGGCCAGCAGCATGTTCTGTATACAGGCACCTATTGCCTGGTGATCCTTGACCTCGTGATACATGGCATTCTTGTCCACGAATACCGGAATCAGGGCCTGGGCGCACCGTATAACCTTCTTGTACCTGGTAAGCGGCTCAAAAAGGGCCTTGGTCACCGGATTGGTAACGATGGCAAACCTCCATGGCTGGTTGTTTAGGCCTGACGGTGCCCAGGTTCCAGCCTCTATTATATCCATCAGGAGATGGGAATCTACGGGCTCTGAGGTAAAATCCCGTATACTTCTGCGTTTGTGGATGGCATCAATGACCGGATTCATCTCAACCCCTATACGCCTTGGATATCAAAACGCAACATCTTACATACTACAGGAAACCGGCCAGATGCGGGAGGCCCTTTCTGATTTTTCCAGTGCCACGGGCCGATTCCCGGTCGTGTGCCACGCAAATCCACCAAGGGGATGATACGACGGGCAAGATTATCTTCAAAGATCCCGATAAGGATAAAAGAAATACGCGGGCCGGTGTGCCCCCTTAGTCTTTTGTATCTGCATCCCTGAGGGAGGGAAGGAATTTTCACAATTTCAGCAACAACCCTGTGATCGGTATAATAAATAGATGGACAAGGGCATGGATATTTGATTAATTTAGCGTGAAACTGAGATTTCCAAGGGACATGAACAACCTGAACTCCACGCGGACCTACCCTTGACGCCGCACCCATGGACATGAAAATACGCCCCTCGCCCGTAAAGGGCCTTTTGCCGCAAGGGATCATTTTACCGGCCGTCATGGTGCTATTCATCATCCGGGACGCCGTGTTTCCTGCCAAGGCATACGCCGTACAGATACATGGAGCACCAGAGGGCCTGATAGTTCACATGATGGGGCACGTCTTTTTCGTCTCTGCCCTGGTTTTCCTTCTTTACATATTGCAAAGGCACCCCCTGGACAAGGGAAAGGCATGGTGCTACCTGAAGATATCCATCTTTTTCTGGCTCGCGTGGAATGTTGACACCTTCATAGTGCACTGGTTGTCCATTCTCCTGCCCACCGATGCCCTTTACAAGACCTCGGACATATTCCACCACAGGCTCAACCCCCCCATCACTTGGCAACGGCGGGTCTTTTACATCGGGAAATTCGATCATTTCCTATGTGTCCCCGCGATATATTTCCTTGCATTGAGCCTGAAAAATTTCTACCAGACCGCGGAAAGGCGTCTGAAAACCGGAAAGGATTTCCCTGAGCGATGACCCCCGGCCTGCCACTGTTCCCCGTATATCTGGTCGATTTTATCGGTGCCATCCTGATGATAATCTTTTCCCTGGTCTCCTTCAACTACGCCAGCAGACTCACCAGGCTCGAACCGACGAACGTACTCTGGACATACCTGTTCTGGTTCTCCATGGCGGTAGTGGCACTTGCCCTTTCAAGGGGAATAGGGCATGTATTGCGCTTTATATTCGTGTTCCTGGGCTATCCGGGTCTGTGGGGCGCTCTTGCTCCATACAGTGGCGGACTGAACACCATAACCTTCGTCACGGTGGCCGTGCTCACGTTCTATTATGTCAATATACGCCAGCTGCTCGACAGGGTTAGGGAAGACGCCCGACAACTGGCTGAAACGAACAAGGAACTCCACAGGGCCCAAGAGGCGCTGCGGGAATTGAACCTCACACTGGAAAAACGCGTAGAGGATCGTACCAAGGAATTGAAGCTTTCGGAACAAAAATTCAGGGGCCTCTTTGAAGGTTCCAAGGATGTGATATTCTTTTGTGATGACCGGTACCGGCTTGTCGATATAAATGAAAGCGGGGTGGAACTTCTTGGCTTCACAAAAAAAGATGAGGTGCTTGGGAAATATCTGCCCCATTTCTTTTTTGACAGGAAAAAATGGGAGAAGCTGGCCAGGGAGCTTATAACGGTCGGGCATGTCAAGGATTTTGAGGCAGAATTCAAGGGCCCTGGAGGAACGTACCTGTTTCTCCTCATCACCATGTCAGCCATCAAGGACGAGCATGGAAAGATAAAGGGAACCGAAGGTATCGCCAAGGACCTTACCCGATTCAAACAGGTAACGGAGACCTTGATACAGTCCGAGAAGATGGCCTCGGTAGGCCAGCTCGCCGCAGGGGTTGCACACGAGATCAACACCCCGCTTGGCATCATCCTTGGATACACACAGTTGCTGGAAGAAGACTTCGAAGACCAGGAGGAGACCCTTGAATCCCTAAAAATCATAGAAAAACAGACTAAAATCTGCCGAAGGATCGTTGCAGACCTGTTGAAATTCTCCAGGGACTCGATGACGGAAAAGACCGTGCCCACGGATATCAATACCTGTATAAAGGAGGTATTGGCCGTAACGGAACATACCTTGAACATGGACCGTATCTATGTCTATAAGGTTTTCGGTGGTAACATCCCCAAGATCGTTGCGGCTAACGAAAAGCTCAGGCAGGTATTTGTAAATATAATAAACAACGCACAATACGCCATCGGAGATGAAGGGATCATCGGGATATGGACAAGGTACGATCAGGCCAGGAATGAAGTCCAGGCCATAATCGGTGATACAGGGCCAGGGATTCCACAGGAAATCATCAACAAGATCTTTGATCCCTTTTTCACCACAAAGGCAGTTGGGAAGGGAACCGGCCTGGGCCTGTCTGTTTCCTTTGGAATAATCCAGGATCTGGGCGGCTATATAGAGGTGGAATCCCCTCCCAAGGAAGAGGTCTTTGTCAAGGCCGGTATGGAGACCGTCTTTATCGTGCATCTGCCTGCTGTACAGAAGGCGGTCGGTCGCTGATATATGATTCGGGGCCATGCATATCCTGATCATGCAGGCCGCAGGTTTGCCTAGATGGAAAAAGAC
>JAJRZR010000040.1 GCA_024275145.1 Deltaproteobacteria bacterium
CACTTTTGGAAGCCATCCAGCGGATTCGATCACCTGGATCGTTGGCGATATTACCGCCTTTGTGGCAGCACTCGTTACACTCAAATTCTTTGGGGCAAGAGGTGAAAAGGGGGGCAAGAGCATGACAGTGGCACAGGCAGCCAAGGGTTAGGCCAGTATTTACAGGATGTCCTGTAAATATCCGGGGTCTTGCACCCAAACCTTCATGCGGCGGCCCGTGCCCTTTGGCCGCCGCATTTCCAGGGGCATGGAAAATTCAATCCAAACCAGGATACATTTACGTGAAGATATGGACCCTATACAATTAAAGAAATATCTCAGGAAACGTAGAATTGTACCGCTTCAGGATATAGCCCATCATTTCAGGATGGATATCTCTGCAATCAGGCCGATGTTGGAAATCTGGATCGGCAAGGGGAAGGTAAGGAGAAGCACCTGTAGCCTGAAATGTCGAAATGCCTGTTGCGGATGTGATATCCATGCCGTTGAGACGTATGAGTGGATCGGACAGCCACAAAAAGACAATCCGTAATCGTGCTTCTTTTCGTAACGTTTTCCTGGGCTACAGCTATCTTTCTTGCCGGACTAATGGGGATATTGGCTGGATGGGTAACAATGAAAATCCACTGAACAATTGCCAAGTCAAACCAAGCTGACTGGAAGTGATGTTGCCGATAGGGACACATTAGTGCCCGGATATTTATACAACGCCTCCCTCCTGAAAGTAGGAGTGGGGAATATTGCGGCATCCGGGATCCGCAATTTCCATTCTGTTATATTCCGTAGGCATCATCATGAGGCCCGAGCAGAACGAACTTGATGGTCTTGTCCGGTGTTTCCCGGCAATCCGAGCAGGCCACGACGGCATTGTCGCCTTTTTTTCGGCACACTTCGCAATACAGATAGATGATGATGAAATTGCGCTTCACTGGACATGAATAAAACCCCTGCCAGTGACCTTTCAGCGGTTCGCCAATGGCAATTGGGTTTTCAATGATCATGTCAACCTTTTTCTTGACCAATTTCTTTATCGAGGCGTGCTTTTTAACGGCCTTTAGGAAAGCGGTTTCAAATCTGGTTTCCATCAGTCCCCGAAGACCTCATCGTATGAATGCCACTGTGCGGTACCATTGCGCAGTTTGGCCTGAGCCTCTTTCATGGCCTGCTGAAAGGCCGGATGGGCGAGAATTTTTTCCATATGTTCGCCCTCGACACGCCGCTTCAGGGCCAGCAGGTATTGCGTGACCATATCCGCAACCGATGTGCGGTTTTCAGCGGCAAAGACCTTGGCGAACTCGGCAAGATCCTGGTCTAGACTTATATTGAGACGGGTTTTGGGCATAACAAACCTCCTTAACATTTGTTCCCACCATACATACAACAGGAACAGGCGTCAAGAATAATAAGCTACTAAGCACAACCGTTCCCGAGCACTTTAGATGAACACCGGGATTGAAGTGGTACCCCTCTCTGGACAACAGGTATTGTTCGCTTTCGCTGTATGAGCTAAGAAGAATACAGTGAAAGGAGAAAAACAGATGGCAAAGAAAAAGTACAGCTCTAAATTTAAAGCTAAGGTGGCCATAGAAGCTATCAAAGGTGAGGAGACCACTAGTCAAATTGCATCCAGATTCGGCGTTCATCCCAGTCAGGTAAGGCTTTGGAAGAGGCAGTTTCAAGAAAATGCCTTTGCAGTGTTTGAGAATTCCAAGAAGAAAGAGAAGAAGTTAGAAAAGCATATAGATAAGCTCTACAGGCAGATAGGGCAGCTCACTGTGGAGCGGGATTTTTTAGCAAGGAAGTCCGGTCTTCTATGAGCTACAAGGAGAGGAAGTCTCTCATAGAGCTGGACAACCGGGGAATAAGCAAGTCCAGGCAGTGTCAGCTTCTGGGTATCAGCAGGTCCAGTCTTTACTATGAATCCAAGGGTATATCCAAAAGGGATCTGTCGCTTATGAGAGCCATAGATGAGCAATATCTGAAGACTCCATATTACGGCAGAAGGAGGATGCGTCAGGCCCTCAAGCGCCGGGGTTTTCAAGTAAGTGAAAAGAAGGTCAGGAGTCTCATGCAGATTATGGGGCTCAAGGCCATGGCTCCTGGGCCTTCAACCAGTAGAAAATCACCAGAGAACAAGACGTATCCTTACTTGCTCCGGAACTTCAAGATTAGCAGGGCTAATCAGGTCTGGTGTAGTGATATCACTTATCTGCCAATGCCTGGGGGGTTCATGTATCTTTGTGTGATAATGGACTGGTATAGCAGGAAGGTGTTGGCCTGGAGTATATCCAATACCCTTGATACGGAGTTTTGTCTGAGTTGTCTGGAGAGGGCTCTGGCTTTCTATGGCAAGCCAGAGATTTTCAACACGGATCAAGGGTGTCAATTTACCAGCAAAGCCTTTACAGGTCTTTTAAAGGGACAAGGAATAAAAATTAGCATGGATGGCAAGGGGCGTTTTGTTGATAATATCTTCATAGAAAGGCTTTGGCGAAGCCTCAAGTATGAACTCATTTACCTCCGGGAATTTCCTTCAGTGCCAGAGTTGAAAAAAGCCTTGTCAGGCTGGTTCAGGCACTATAACGAAGACAGATTTCACCAGAATCTGTCCTATAAACACCCAATGAGGTCTATGAGTTTGCATCGGCTGCGTAGAACATTCAATATGGCAAAGGCGAACGAAAAACACCAAAAGTACTGTCCAAAAATTGGGGACCACTTCAACATCTTTATCTTTCTCATTTAGCAGCTGCTTGATCATCCGGTCAAAGTCGCTATAGAATCCCTCGTGTCAGCCAATCAGCCACATCCTCATAACGGGCCTCGATGCTCTGCTCCCCCGCCTATCCGGTGAAGATTAAAAACTCAGCCGTGGAGTTGCGAATCAGTTGTTTGTCGTGGTCGGTCACAGCATTATCCCTCTTCATTCCAGGTCCAGAAAATCAAAGCGGCCGATCCGCAAGAGATTTTCTCTGGCCCGTTCCGCATTCTCACGAACCTGGGGGTCTTCGGCATTCAAGCCAGCCTTTAGAATGGGCTTGGCCTCGTTAGCTGAAAAGTACATATGCGTGTCCTGATCCAGGGCATCGGTGATTTTCGCAAAACACTCAACGACTAATGGCAGGTTATCAGGAAGCAGCTTGTTTAAGTTTCTCACTTCTATGGAAAGGCCCACTTTTTTCCCGGGGCCGAGATCGAGAATTTTTGAAAAAGAACGTAAACGCCACTCTGGCTCCAGACATTCGGCTTCCAGCCAAAAGGTGAACTCCTGAAGTTCCAGCGGCTCAGCGGCATCAAGGCGCCAATCGAAATAGGCGACAGCGCGATCGACCAGTTTCTTGTCAAGGTGTTTGCCGCTGTTTCTCAGTGAGCGACCAACATGATCGAAGAGTCGAGCCCAACGAGTACGGTCGTCGCTTGTCTTGTCATAATAACGCTCCAGCAGACTTTCTGCCCCCGTCAGAGGATAGACTTGCCAAAGGTAGTAGGTGAAAAGATGCTGGCCCAGCCTGTCGACGAGTTTCTTGCCATCGTCTCTTGTACCCGCCAGAACATTCAGGTTCTCAAGCGCGTATTCGAAATCCTTCCGCAGAATCTCAAACGTCAGCTTGATCGGCCGGTTGAAGCGGATGTAACTGCCAAAAGCATCACCCCAGGCAGGCTGGTCTCCTTGAGGGAACAGGACTTCTTTTTGCTCAATGGCCCAATCCCGGTTGAGGGTGCAGAGGTTGCCGAAATACATCCCCAATAGCGCATGTTCAGGGCGGGTTAACGGGAATTCGGCATCTCCAGCCATACGCTTCGAGAGAATATCGGACACTTCCGGCACGGGATCTTCGGATAGATGGCGGCGAATCCAGAAACCAAAATTAACAAGGGATTCAAGCGCCCTGCTGCGGGTGTTGTTGATGGCCTCGGTAATTGGATCATCCCGGTTGAGCAGCACGGGGCGGTCGTGGTCGAGCCGCCAGTCAAACTGATTGCACACCTGCTCAAGGAGTCTGGCGAGACCGTCCCTTATAGTAACGGGCGCATCCGTATCCTTGTTTAGACAAGCGTCAATGAAATCGACCACGGCCCGCCGTGAGCTTCCCCAGTCCGGGTGGTCACGTGATTCGTCTCGCGGTTCGGGTTGACCTTCCACTCGCTCCGAGTCCGAATGCGACAAGACCCACGCCCAGAATTCGATCCATTGGTCCAAATTGCCAAAATTCTTCCCCTTGACGAGTTCCTGCATGGCTTTGACCATGGCGGCGACATAGATCGGTTGTGCAATATCGTCACGGCGTGCCATCCAGAAAGACAGGCGCTCGCCATCTGGAACAACCCTCTCTTTGAACAGGGACTGAAAAACACCGGCAAGCGCGGGAATGTTGATCTCGACCAGCCAGTTGTCCTTATCCCGATGCTCCTCGTCCCAATCATTCAGATAGCTCAGAAGCCCCTCATCCGTGAAACTTTCGAGTTCTTCGGCCGATTTTGGGCTGCGGTAGCTGACAGTATAATACTCCCCAAAAACTGGACATGGGAATAAGGTGGATGTTAGCCTGCCATATTAAGAAGGAGATAAGGTATGGCACGAAACATGAGGAAAGTCCACAATGGTGCTTTTAAGGCCAAAGTAGTCCTGGAAGCTATTAAAGGAGAAAAGACACTAGCCCAGCTTTCCAGTGAATTTGGGGTCCACGCCAACCAAATTGGTCGATGGCGTAGGCAGCTCCTTGAAGAACTGCCGAACCTGTTTTCGGATCGCCGCAAGAAGCAAAACAGGGCACATGAGGGTTTGATTTCGGAACTATAGAGGCTGTCCCGCAAACATGATTTCGCTCAGAACAGATACAATATGTTGTAGTTAAAACTTCAAGTAACAGCAATATGCTGTATATCATCGCCGCATTTCAAGGTTTGCGGGACAGCCTCTATACCGGCAGATTGGTCAGCTCAAGGTGGAGTTGGACTGGCTTAAAAAAAGTCCCAAATGCTCCGGTAAGAGAGAAGCGAAAATTGATTGATCCATCAGATACCATGATTCCCATTAGCAGGCAGTGTGAGCTGTTAGGTCTTTCCCGATCCTCATATTACTATGCGGAGAAAGACGACAGCTACCATTTATGGTTGATGAACCTGATCGACGAGCAATTCACCAGGACTCCCTTTTATGGAGTTGAGAGGATGACGGCTTGGTTAAAACGTCAGGGTAAGGTAGTGAATCATAAGCGGGTATGTAGATTAATGCGCCTGATGGGACTGGAAGCCATTTATCCCAAGCCACGGTTAAGCCTTTCTAATCAGGCCCACAAAAAGTATCCTTATCTTCTGAGTAACCTGGCGATTGATCATCCTGATCAAGTCTGGTGTGCCGATATCACCTATATCCGCATGCTCCATGGATTTGTCTATCTGGTGGCCATTATGGACGGGCACAGCCGCTTTGTTCTGGCCTGGGAGATCTCAACTGCCCTGGATACTTCATTTTGTCTGTCAGCCCTGGAACGGGGCCTGGAGTTGTCCAAACCGGAAATCTTCAATACCGATCAGGGCAGTCAGTTCACCAGCCTTGATTTTACTGGTAAGCTGGAGCAGGCGGGAATCCGGATCAGCATGGACGGTCGTGGCCGAGTCTACGATAACATTTTTGTAGAGCGGCTATGGAGATCAGTCAAATACGAGGAGGTCTATCTACACCAATACCAAACGGTCTCCGAGGCCCGCAATAGCCTGGCCAGATACTTCCTCTTCTATAATATGGAGCGGCTGCATGAGTCCTTGGGGTATCAGCCACCTTATGAGGTTTATGTCAAAGATCGAGTAAATATTAACCCTATGCAGGCTTCAACTATCCACCATATACGACCCTGTTTTTTGTCTTGAAAATGGGGAGTACCTCAGGCCAAGTTCCCGCATTATACGACGCACCTTGTACCGGCCAACCTGATGTCCTTCATGCATTAACTGCCGCTGAATGCGACGAGAACCATATTGGTTCCGATGCCCTTTGAATATGGCCCTGATCCTGTTCTTCAATAATATGCCTACAGGATC
>JAJRZR010000041.1 GCA_024275145.1 Deltaproteobacteria bacterium
ATTGCCCCTTGATGCTCCTGGATAGGCACGGCAAGAATATTACACCTGACAGGCTGGTAAAGGACGAGCGCAGGGCCCTGGGAGGCATTTGTGGTGACGCCCTGAGGGGATTCGTGTCGGTCCTGGCACCAAAGGTCGTGGTTGGAATCGGTGTATATGCCTATAATATGGCAAGGACTGCACTCAAGGGCCATGGCAAGGATGTGATAAGGGTTTCCCATCCAAGCCCTGCCAATCCCCTTGCAAACAGAGGATGGGCAAGGCTTCTGGAGCGTCAACTTGCGGAGCAGGGGGTGGATATCGGTTGAAAGACGGTTTTTTTAGGCAATTTTGACCCATACCTTCCTGTGTCTTGGACCGTCAAATTCACAAAAGAAGACCTTTTGCCATGTGCCAAGCTTGAGCTTCCTGTCTTCTACGATTACGTGTACACCTGAGCCCACAAGTGATGCCTTTATGTGGGCGGGCGAGTTGCCTTCCAGGTGCCTGTAGTCAAAATTCCAGGGTATCACATGATTGAGTACCGAAACAACGTCCCTTTTTACCGCTGGATCGGCCCCCTCGTTTATGGTTATTCCTCCAGTGGTATGAGGGCAGTAGACGAAAACGATGCCGTCTTCCAGCCCTGAGTCGGTTACGGCCCTTTGGACCCAGTCTGTTATATCTATCAGTTCGGTTTTTTGGGATGTTGTTACCTTGAACGATTGCATAACCTGCCTCCTTCATGTCAAGTTGCCTGTAACTGCGTTGAATAAAAGAAAAATTATTTTTGCCCGGTGTTTGTAGTGCATCATTGGGTTTATCCCGGATGTGACCTCAAAGGTTATGGAGCGAATGAAAATCTATCATCAGGTAGGAGTAGTTGGCAATAGATTTACCGCGAAAGTCTATCTCCACGTCACGGCCGTATCTCCGTATCTTGGGGGTGCGGGCCGTATTAAGGTTTGGGTAACACGTTTTTTTAAGGGTTGCATTTACCCTCTTTTACAGGTATAGGCATAACTGTGCCTGTAATGGGCAATTTTTATCTACTTTCCAGGGAAGACAGTGCCAAGGAGGCCGCCCAGGCCAACATTTCGTTACCAAGACAGGCCGTGGGTTTGACCCGCTTACAGGTTTTGTGTCCATCCACCAGGAAGATGTCTGTCGTTGCCGATGTAATATCAACCCCGAGGAAGGCCGTATTTCATCCAGGGATATGACACCAGTGGCACAGGTGGCATTGAAACCGTATGGACGCGGACGGTTTCATCTTTACTGATATGATGCGGGTTTCAATTTGCGTCTCCCCGTGTCTTGCACATGGAATTTCCGCAGGCAGTATCGGGTTATCTGGCGCTATATAGTCGCTTGCGCGATCTTTTTCTATGACTATCTCCGGGGACAAGGCCTTTATGCCGATTGGTATATAAAGGTGGCAGCACGGCACGCCTTGCGTACGAAAGGTCTCTAGGCCTGATGTGCCGGGTACGGGGGGATCAGGAAGGAGGATTTCTTCCATACCCTGGATTTTTTATCCAGGGATGCCAGCCCATATGGAGAATATATTTTATAAATTGAATATGAAATGGCCAAGACTTGCCAGGTGAGAAATAACACCCACTTACTCCCGTCGCTCCCTCACGCCGTCATGAAGCTGTTGGAGGCCACAATGGATGAGGAGATGTCCCTGTCTTACGTGGCACAGCTTGCCGGAAACGATCCCGGGTTGGCCTCACAAATCCTGCGCCTGGCAAATTCCCCGCTTTTTGGTGCTACCAAGAGCATAACATCCCTGCCACAGGCCGCTGTAAATCTCGGTCTGGTGACGATCCAGAATATAGCGGTCACGCTTTCCATACACGAATCCTTTTCTGACCCGGCCCTCACCGAAAATTTTTCCATGGAACAGTTCTGGTGGCATTCCCTGTGTACTGCTGTTTGCAGCCGGTATCTGGCCCTCCATGCCGGCATAGATACGCCGGAAGAGGCGTTCGTAGCAGGGCTTCTCCACGATCTAGGACAATTGGTCCTTATAAGACGGGACCCGACGCACTACGATTCCATACTTCAGGCCCCTAGGACGGGCCAGACCATCATCAAGGCCGAACGAAGGATTTGGGGTACTGACCATGCCAGCATTGGTGCGAGACTGCTGGAGCATTGGAATCTCCAGCCCCTGCTGTGTGATGCTGTCCGGTATCATCACCATCCCCTTTATGACATCCAGACGGCCCTTCCCATGGTTCGTTTGATATGCATGGCCGATCTTCTGAGCCACCATTTTGCCAGTCCGATGGAGGATAACTGGGACGAGGTGGTGCATGCGAGCGAAAGACTACTTTCTGTTTCGAGGGACACGCTTGAGCAGTTAAAGGACTTGGTAGGTGAAGAGGTGGAAAAGGCCTCTGTCCTGTTGGGATTCAAGGCCAGTAAACCTTGTAAGGGCGGCATCACCTCCGGACGTTCACTTGAAGAAATGGAGCAAAGGACAGGGCTAAGGAGCAAGGCCCTGGATTTGTCCATGCTAGTAGGGTCGCTACACGCACTCATGCTGGCTCAGGGAGAGGATGCCTTGATGGATAGTTTCTTCCGGGGATTGGGGATCCTCTTCGATTTTGACAGGGCCTTGATAGCCAGGTCAACCAGTGGCAACCAGCTCCATGGCTTGAGGTCCATGGGAACCAGGCATGATGATCTCGTGACCCAGATCCGTATCCCGGTCCAGCCAGGAACTATATGGGAGGAGGCCTTTACCTGCAAGTTTCCTGTTCACTTCGATGCCTTTTGTGAGGGGAACGAATCCAGGATCATAGATAGACAGATAAAGGGTTTCATGGGCAAGGCATACCTTGTCTGTCCCCTGGTTTGTCAAGATGAGAGGCTTGGGGCCGTTGTAATAGGCATTTCGAGGCAGGAGTGGGAGGAGGTCAGGGCCTCGGCCTCTGTGTTGATGCTTTTCGTGCGCCAATTTGCCAATGCACTCAGGGGATACAAGTATAAGGAACTCTGGGTAAAGGAACATGCTATCAACGCAGCGATCCTGAATGCCTCACCTGTAGGATTTCTTCTGTCGAATATAGAAGGTGATATCTATTTCATAAATCCGGGGGGGAAGAACATCCTAGGAATTGACGGCAATGGCTGTACCTTGCCAGGGATGAACATATGGGATTATTTTTCTCTTGGGTTCAACAGGCGAGACAAATTCCTGGACAGGCTGGCCAAGGGTAGACCCGCGGTCCTGAACGGTGTGGAAATCCATGCGGGCCAAACCGGTCCAAGGTATCTGGATGTGCAGATGTTACCGGTAAGCCTTTCCGGCACCGACAGGGTCTTGCTGGTAATAGAGGATGTTACCGCAGCCAAGCTCCTTGAAAGGGAACGTAAGGAAAAGACGAAATGGTTGCAAGAAGAACTTGCCCGGCGGACCATGCAGTTGAAAGAGGCTCAGAAACAGATCATACGGGCAGAGCGCCTCGGCGCCACCAGTACCTTGGCAAGGCAGGTTGCCCATGAGGTCAACAATCCTCTTAGCATAATAAAAAATTTTCTTAAGGTGCTCAAGATACAGAGTGCGAGCGGCGAGGTTGAAACCGATACAATCGACAAAATAAACAGTGAGATAGACAGGGTTGCCGGGATAATACGTCAGTTAAGTGACTTTTCGAAGGTACAATCAGGAGCAGGCGAGGACGTAACGGGCCATATACAAAAGGCCGTTTCCGATCTCGAGGCGCTTATGGCAGGTTCACTGAAACCCAGGGGGATCGTCTTGGAGGTAGACGTGCCACAGTCCCTTCCTAGGGTAAGGCTCTCTGAGGATGCACTCAAACAGATCCTTATCAATCTGGTAAAGAATGCCGAAGAGGCTCTGGATAGCCAGGGCAGGTGCAGGATAAGGGCGTTCCAGGACAGACAGAGACCAGAGGAGTTGGTCATAGAGGTGGCAGATACCGGGCCTGGAATCCCTGCTGATATCAGGGAGAAGTTGTTCGATCCCTTTATAACCACCAAGGGAGAAGGGAATTCTGGCTTGGGGCTTTCCGTATGTTACGGTCTGGTCAGGGCTGCCGGGGGTACGATAATGCTTAAGGAAAAGGAGGGCTGGGGCGCGGTTTTCGAGATCCGCCTTCCAGTGGCATATTGATCCAGATCATGTATTTCGAGTGTTCGACAGCAAGGCAGGTCCGCTTTCTCAGGCACTTGTGCCGAATGATACGGGATCGACAGGATGAGGCACTTTCCTTGATTTTTTTGTGGGCTCGAAATGAGAAAGGCAGTTTAGAGGTTGAGGTAGGTTGAATGGAAAAGTTTAAGGGGCGGATCCTGGTCTTGGATGACGAAATCGGCATGTGTGAAAGCCTGGGACTTCTTCTCAAGCATAGTGGTTACGATGCACTGGTCGCTACCTCGGTGAAGCAGGGAATCGATTTTCTCACCAGGGATTTTTTTGACGTAGTGGTTAGCGATCTGGTATTTCCAGACGGTAACGGATTGGAAATATTGAAATTTTGTAGGAAGTACTGCCCTAAGACCAAGGTCATATGCATGACTGGATATGCCTCTATAGATTCTGCAATCGAGGCCTTGAGGAACGGTGCCTTTGATTACGTTACAAAACCATTTGATTTTGACTTTCTATATCATTCGATAGAGCAGGCAATGGATCATCTGGCCATGGAGGAGGAGATCGATTTTGCCAAACAGCGCTACCATGCCCTGGTGGAGGATCTTAGCGAAGGATATTTCGTCATGGAAGAAGGCAAAATTGTCTATGCCAACCCAAGTATGGCCAGGTTGCTCCTGTGCGACATGGAGGGACTCATAGGCAGGCCCTTGTTCGATTTCGTGGATACGGCAAGCCGGCCCAGGCTGGAGGAACAACTGGAATGTCTCCTTGCGGGAAAGGGGACGACCTTTCTCGAAGAGATAAACCTGAAAGACGTCAAGGGAAGCCGGGTGCCTGTTGAGATCAAGTTGAGTAATACCAGGGGAAGGGGAAGTTCAAGGGCGATTGTAGGGATTTGTCGTCATATCTCGGAGCGCGAGGTGCTGTGGGAACGGCTCGTGAAGGCGGAAAAGCTTGCCATGATGGGGGAGATGATGGCAGGTATCGCCCATGAACTCAATAACAAACTTACCCCGATCTTGGGTTATACAGAGATGCTGGGCGAGATGACGTCAGGTGAGACCAAAAAGAGGCTCGAGACCGCGCACAGGGCCGCAATGGGGGCCAAGAGCATAGTTGAATCCCTGCTTCTTTTTTCCAGGCAGGAAAAGCCGGAACGTACCTATTGTGACATCAATGAGCTGGTGCGTACCGCGGCAGAGTTGGTCTCGTCTTCCTACAGCGGTTCCAGAATAGAACTTCGTATGAACCTTGCAAAGGATCCCCCCGCCATCTTGGTGGATCCACATCAGATCGAGCAGGTGTTCAGCAACATCATTAAAAATGCCTACGAGGTCTTGTCGGATCATGGGCTTGTAAGTATCCAGACCAGGGTCAGGGAAAAGGATATCCTGGTTTCGGTAACGGACAATGGTCCGGGGATTCCTATAGATGTGCAGGATAAGATCTTCGACCCCTTCTTCAGCACCAAAGACCGTCATAAGGGCACCGGCCTTGGGCTAAGTATATGCCATGGGATCGTCAAGGAACACGGAGGCGAGATCAAGGTGTTGTCCGAGGGGTCAGGGACAACCTTCTCGGTCAGCCTGCCTGTCGCAGAGCCCTGTGATGTCGTGGAGGACAAACACGAGGTTATCCGCCAGAAGGCGGTTGTAAAACGGGTCAGGAGGATACTTCTGGTGGATGACGAGAAGGATATCGTCAATCTGTTGAGCGAGATATTGTCCGATGAATTTGAGACCGAAATAGCAACGAATGGGATAGAGGCCCTGGAAAAGCTTGAAAAGGGCAACTTTGACCTGATTATTTCCGATGTCAAGATGCCAGGCCTCGACGGCATAGGGCTTTATCGTAAACTTGAGCAAAAGGCGCCCTGGTATTGTTGCAGGATCATCTATACGACAGGTGTGGCCTTCGACAGGGAGACCCACGATTTTTTGAAGGAGACCAAGGTGCCCTACCTTAAGAAACCCTACAATGTAAAAGAGATAACCGAACTCATCTCAAACAGGTTGAATGAGTGTCTCAAGGAGGGGTCGGATGTGCCCGTGCGTTGAGGGCCTTGCGGAACCTTTGCAATTGTTTTTTGTAATACTGTCTGTTTTTTGAGGCCCTTTTGAGTGCCTCTTCTTCCGTGGCAATTGCCCGCCTATAGAAGCCATTTACATAGAAACATTCGGCCAGGGTGTCGAGGATGTGGCTTTCTGCCTTGATACCAACGGCCTTTTGGGCATAGAGGAGCGCCTCCTTCGGTTTCCGGAATTTTGGGTCGTTGGCCGTTGCAAGCAGCCAGGCGATGTTGTTCAGCACCTCGGGATTGTCAGGATCGAGTTTCAGGGCACGCCTGTAGGTATCGAGTGCCTTGTAATAATCCTTTTGTTCCCAGAAGAATTGTCCCAGGATCAGGTACCATTGGGCCTTTTTTTGTCCCTTGCCCGAGATCTGGTCGAGATAGATTTCTACCAAGTTGGTTTCGAAATTCTTTTTCCATTGTTGAACCGGCATGAGCTGCGGAACCAGTAACAGCAAGGATGCAGCGGTTATGAAGATTACCTTGCTGATCAGGAGCTTCTTGTGGTGTCGTGCGATGAGATCCGGGTTGTTCGCGGCCTTTTGCAGGAATTCCACCCTCTGGGCAATGCTGAAATGGTGCCAATTGGGTCTGTTTCTTATGTCACCAGACAAGGCCGCCACCTTTTCAAGGGCGGTGATCATAAACCATGGATGCCCCTGGGTCATGAAGACCGACAGATCTGCTTCGCGTTCAAAGTTTCTCATGAAAAAACCGATGAGGAAGCGGAAATATACAAGTATCAACAGGGCCAACGGTATCACTGCAATGAGTGACGAAACCGCATCAGGTGCTTCCTCTATCTTTGAAAGCAGTTCCAGAAAGAATTTGTGTGAAAGGAACCATGCCCAAAGCGGATCAAACAGACGGTAAAGTATGACTGAGTAGGCCCCCAGAAAGAAGATGTACCATAGCAGATGTCTCCTGGTGACATGGGTTACCTCATGGGAGAGGACCGCCTCTATCTCTTGGGTGGTAAGGTGGCTGATTATGCAGGGGGTCAAAAGTATATAGCGGAATGCTGGTGCAAGGCCGAGCACTGCTGCTGTGCAGGCCCCGGTACCACCGATGGGCCAGAGCAGTATTTCCTTGAAGCGTACCCGGTGTGTTCGCAGGAAAACCTCTATGTCGGTCCTGAGTGGCCCGGCAGGCAGAGGCCTGCACTTCCACAACCATCTGACCATCGGGGGTATGAAGAAGAGGAGGGCAAACAGGAACAGCGCCATGAAGAGGATCTGCGCCATGGGTTTAGCAAGCCACTCGTGGAGGCCGGGCCATGGAAGCAAGGAAAGGATGTCCTCCAAAAAGGTCAGGATGAGGTATGGAACCAGGGCAGGAAGTATCAGGCGGAGCCGACCCTTTATTTCATCCAGGAGGCCTGGGGCCCTACCAACTCCCTCCATGGCAGAGGCATACCAGTAGGCTGCCCATACTACGGACAGGTAAAATATATAAAGCCCAACGCCGATCAGGTCCTTGATCGCAGGGAGTAGCGAGGCCCCGGGAAGACCGGAAAGATAGTATCCAAGGTCCAGGCCGTAGAAATCTAACGCCAGGGGTAATAATGCAGCCCATTGAAGACCTTCGAGAGGGGCCTGCGTTTGCCCGAAAAGCCCTCTTTTACATGTCTTGTAGGCGAAAAAGGCCCATACCAGGCACTTGATGGTCCACAGGACAGCGACGATGCCGAGGGAGAGGCCTTGAATCCGCGTATTGGGCGCCCCGGTTACAATCACCAGGGCTATCATCAAGGAAAGTATTTGTCCGTAGGGCATGGTGGCCCCAACTTATCATCTGTATGTCTCGAGGGAAAGTACCTTCGGATGCACCTGGAACTCGTGCGTGGCGATTATCAGGGCCGTGTTTTAATGTCAGCGGGTGGCTTATACGAGGGGCAGGCAGGTATGGAGGCGTGGTGAAGGTAATGTTTTCAGATCAAGTGGCCGATTAAGTAAAGGGATTGGTAAAAAAATTGCATGACCTGAAGTACATTGTTTTTCATGCCCGGGGGACTGCATCGAAGGTGCGGGCGTATCGAAGGCCTTATCCCTGGCCAGATATATCAAGGGGGAAGCGGACATATGGGGTCATTGGATTGGAAGGAAATATTATATCATCTCAGGACACAGGAGATCATTTCCAGTATTTCAGGCCTTGACCCGGTGGCAGTAGCCACCAACCCTCACGTGATCATTCCTGCCTTGCTGGTACTTGCGGGGCTGGTGTTTTTCAAGATGCACAGGACATTGGCTGTTTTTATCGGGTGCATTGCCCTATGGATTGCCTGTGTATACGGAATACCCCCTGAGGGGCAGCCAATTGACATAAAGAACATTGCTGTCTTCGGGATCATAAGTCTGGCGGTTGCGGCCTATTGGGTCTATACGTTCATCATCAGTGGTGACTGACAGGGTCTGTCCGTCCGACTGGATGGAATGTCCCTGTTCGGAGGGCCGTCATGTCGTTGCCTGTTATCTTTTTGGCAAACCATGGTGGCCGTGTTGGTCTGTCCAGGAGTAAATATTGTATGTCCAAATAGCAATGGGGCTCCTAGCGGTTGCCGGGCTCCTTTGTGTGTTTTTTTTGCTGTATCTGGTCCGTTCAAAAGGGCATTCGTCCGATTACCGGGAACCCGTGGTGGAGGAAAGGAGCCCGCTTGAGATGGCTGGCAGGCCACCTGGATTGCTGCCTGAACAAGGAGATGATGTGCCTGGACCGGTGATGGAGATCGACTGTTCCGGGCATGAGGCCCAGAATCCGGAACGGCCGATTACCGATACAGATGCGGTTGTAATAGACCTCATAAGGCAGGCTCCTGAGTTGCCCAGCGCGGTGCTGGAGCTTTCCCGGATATTGAGGGATCCCACGGTCAATATCAAAAAGATCGTGGAATTGGTGCGCACCGACCCGGTTCTCTCTGCCAAGCTGCTCAGGGTGGTGAATTCCGCAGCAGTGGGCAGGGGAAGGATAACATCACTCCAGCAGGCCGTGGTACTCTTGGGATTCAATAACGTCTGGATCCTTGTCAACCAGATGCTCACTTCGTCGAGTGTCAAACCACTTGCCCGGCTTGATGGTAGGGTGATAAGGTCTCTGTGGCGTCATGCCGCTGCCTCGGCGGTCTGCGCCAAGTACATTTTGTTCCATACAGGTCTGATCACTAGTGAAATAGGT
The DNA here is from genome assembly GCA_024275145.1 of Deltaproteobacteria bacterium. Classification (GTDB taxonomy): domain Bacteria; phylum Desulfobacterota; class Dissulfuribacteria; order Dissulfuribacterales; family QOAL01; genus S143-34. The sequence continues at coordinate 9,357 of JAJRZR010000041.1, forward strand.
GCTACGGTATTGACATGTTCATTGTTGCACGATATGGGAAAGTTTCTGTTGAGGGGGCTTAAGCCGCAACGATCCCACGATCCTGTATCGCCTGTTTCGGGTGATTCCCATGTACTACCTCCGGTTATCACGGAGAACGTGGATTACGGTATCGATCATTGCAGGTTGGGTTACCTGCTTACTACCTATTGGTCACTGCCTGAGGAAATCTGTAGCGTCATAGGTTATCATCACCATGCTGCATTCGACAACTGGGAAGAGATACCGAGACATGTCAGGAGGATAACGGCCCTGGTGGCCGTCAGTGACAATCTTGCAAATTTGCTGGGATACAATGAAACAGAGGGGATGCGCTTGAACTATCGGCTCAGCCCGCATGTATTGCAAAACCTGGGCTATAGTGGAAGGATGCCAACGGATTACGTTTCAGACGTAGAACTCATGAGAGACCTTAGCCGGATGGACACCCTGGTCTCTGATGCGGAGACAGGTTGATGCACAGGACGGCAAACAGGTCTGGGTATCACTGGCCGCTGGAGGCGGTCGGGCCTGTGGGCGAAAGGCTCCTTGATGCCTTCAAGAGGCTTTTTGATGCCTTTGGCCCGCAACACTGGTGGCCCGCAGATGAACCCTTTGAGGTATGCGTAGGTGCCATCCTGACCCAGAATACCTCCTGGAACAACGTCAGCCGGGCTATCTCTGGGCTCAAATCGAAAGGTCTTTTGAACGTAGATGCGCTTTATCAGGTGCCCGTGGACAGCCTCGCCGCTGCCATAAGGCCGGCAGGTTATTATAATCTCAAGGCCCGGCGGCTCAAGGGATTTGTGGATTTTCTCGTATCCCGGCACGAAGGAAGTCTTGAGCGATTATTCTCGCTGGGGCTCGAATCTGCCAGACAGGCCTTGCTGGAGGTAAAGGGGATAGGGCCTGAGACGGCTGATAGCATCCTGCTTTACGCAGGCGGCCTTCCTACGTTCGTAGTGGATGCCTATACGATGAGGGCCCTGAGGAGGCACGATTTGGTCGATGATGACATTGGATATGAGGATGTCAGGGCCCTGTTTATGGATTATTTGGCGTCAGACGTCGCATTGTTCAACGAGTTCCATGCCCTGTGGGTTGCCCTGGGTAAAGGATTTTGCAAAAGGGGCATGGCAAGGTGCGACGCCTGTCCCCTAAGAGATCTTTGATGAAGGGTGTCTGTCTTTTCTCCTTCCGAAGAGGCCGATCCCTATCATGCCCGAGCCGAAGAGGATTATGGTGGCCGGTTCCGGGGTGGGTACAGGGGCCTGCCCCATCAGGTTGTCGTTTCCACATCTTATCGTAAAGTGTGCCGTCAGCGTCTGGCCAGGCAGCAGCCCCAAGTCAGCCAGATCGAACCCCGTAAGTGCATAGTGGATACCGCTTGAGGAGTCGCTCAGGAATCCGGTATCGCTGTCGGTCAGTCCGTCGAGATAGTCGAAGCTTCCCGAGGCTATAAGTGTGCCGCCTGAGTCATATCTCCAGGGGCTGGATCCCTGGTTCTGGTGGTAGTACGTAGTCAACACATTGGAATCGCCGGAAAGCCTGTAGATGTCGTAGTGATTGCTCGAAAAATCGAGTGTGTATACGAAGTCGTATCCATATTTGTTCTTGACCGCCACGTTTCCGTTTTCCTGGGAGTTGTTTACCCATTCATCAATATTACCAAACCGGGCATCACCATCTGTATCTACGAATATATCCCCTGAGGTCCACCCTTCTTCTCCGTTTTTGAAGTCAAACCCCCCTACCATGGAAAGTTCATAGCCCTTCATGAAGAAGCCTTCCAGGTCCCAGATCTGTGTGTGGACCATTCCAGGCTCTACCTCCTGATCCTCCTGGATGCCGTACCAGCCGCTGGCGTTTTGGGAACTTTTGTCATAGATGGTGATGTTCGTGCCTAGATCAAGGGCGAGAACAAGGGATGGGAAGAAGATCGTAAAGACGGTAAGGACAATGGTGATCAAGCGATTTTTAGACCTCATTTTCTCCGCTCCTTGAGATTGTGTTGGGGTAAACCTGTTAAGGCCTGGGCGCGATGCCTTTGTTTCTGAATAGGGCCTTCTTTTTACGGGCGCTAGGCACTTAAAACAATTAATGTTAAAAATCATTAACTGCAATTGGAGTGCCAGTTTGAGGAGGCGAAATTTCATGCAGAATCGCGACAATTTGATCAAGATTCCTTGTTTTTGTGTTTCAAGGAAAATGGTTTCCATGGGTTCAATGGAAAAATCGTTCCACAGTGGGAAAAATTATTCCTGCCTGGGGAGGCCCGGATATTCGTAACCTGCATGGGTATGGAAAAGGGCAAACAGGCAGAAGCCGCTTGAGTATCTGGGGGGCTTGGACTAATTTGGCGTGAAGATACATTTTACCCTTGGGCCGTATTTTTTGATGCCCTTGGGGTGCGGTGTAGGCTATAGGCGCCGTATAACGATTTAGCGTGAAGATATATCTTGTCCCTGCTGTCGTGTTTTTCATGCCGTGGGATACGCTATGGCTTTCCCAGGTCACGTGTAGGTTTGGAGAAGGATAATGTGTTGGGCCGTCAAGGAAATAAAGGAGTTGATACTCCTCATCAAGCCCTCTGCATCGGCCAGGGTGCATATCCTGGCCGCAGCCCTCATGTGGACACTAGTAGGTAGTTTTTTGTTTCTGTGGGGGGCAAGGGGCCTGTTTGAGGCCGCCGGCTCCAATGGTCTCCTGTGGGGCGTCTTTGCCACTGGAATCGGCCTGATAAAGGGGATGGCCGTTCTTCAAAAGACCGCTGGCAGGGTGACTGCAAGGATAAAAGAAAGGGGAGATGGCAGATGCCTCGGGGGGTTCATGTCACCGAAGAGCTGGGCGCTTATCGCCGTAATGGCCGCTTCAGGGCGCTTACTTCGCCATAGCGACCTTCCCAGGTTGATCGTTTGGTGCGTGTATGTCGCCGTAGGCGCGGCCTTGCTATTTGCAAGCCGTGTTTTCTGGCGGGAATGGATCGATTTCAGATAGTGCCTCCGGCACTAACGGCCGCTATCACCCAATGCACTTCAGGTGCTTGCGTTTCTTCTCGAATTCATCCTTCGAGATTTCACCCCGTTCAAACCTTTCTCTGAGCTGGGCCACAGGGCTTTTTTGATGTCGGCCTCCGCCCGCCTTTCTCTTGAAGAATGCCCTCGCTGCCAGTGCAATGGCACCGGCCAGGACCACACCTGTAAGTAAAAGGTTTATGCTGGTAAGCTCCATTTTTATGATTTCCTGTATATATATGCCCGGGCAGGGCCTATCCTTGCCCGTTTTCAGATATCGCTGTTATCAATAGCCCGTCCACGGGCCTGCCTGATTCCTCTCTGAGGACGCATGGTGCCATATTGATCGAGATGAATCCATGCCCTGACAGGAGATCATTTATGTAAGGCCTGGAATGGGCGTACCTGCCGGTTTCAAGAAGCTTGAAGCCGTGCTCCGCACCTTTTAGTTCTTCAACGGAAAAGGCCATGATACCCCCTGGACGGATGTGGGCTTCAATGTGTCCAAAGAGCCTGTCAAGGCTACCAAGGTAGACGAATACATCCGAGGAATAGATAAGGTCGAAGGGGTGATCGAAGCCCCATGGCTCTTCGATATCCATGCAATATAGACGGTCAAAGAGGCCTTTTTGCTCAGCAATTCCCAGCATCCCGGGTGATGCATCAACACCCGTCAGTGTGTGGGCATAGGGCCTGTACAGGTCCGCACCGAGACCGGTGCCACATCCTAGATCCAGTATATTCAATTTGCCCATGCCGTGAAGGTGTGGTTCGACCAATCTGAAAAGCCGTTCCGGTGTACTGTACCGGAGCCTTTTTATCAAGGTCTCCTCGAATTTCCTGGCGCAGCCATCAAATATTTTTTGTACGTGGGATATTGGAACCCTGGAAGGTGAAGGCAGCGCCCCGAGGCTCTGCAAAAGAAAGGTCGTGGAACTGTCCATGGGTTTGATGTCCAGCGCCTTTTCCAGGTAGCGCCTGGCCGCTTTCCTCTTATCCATTTTCATGAGCAGTGCCCCAAGGTTGTAGAGTGCAGAAAAGTACCTATCGTTAACGGAGGCCGCCTTTTCATAGGACGATATGGCCAGGTCAAAGAGTCCGTTTTCTTCCTGGATTACCCCAAGATTGTTCCATGCTTCGGCCATATCCGGCGAAATCGTTATTGCCCGGTTCAGGCACTCGAGGGCCTTTTGGGGCCTGTCCACTTCGAGGTAAAGGGGACCAAGGTTGTTCCAGGCCTGCGCAAGACCCGGTTCTATTTCAATGATCCGTTCATAGGCCTCTATCGCCTTCAACGGGTGCCCCGTGACCTGTTCAAGCCTTGCCAGGTTGTAAAGGGCCGGAATATAAGGTGGGGTCGCGTTACATGCCGCAGAGAAAAGGGCCTTTGCCTTGCGTGGTCTGCCTTGGTCCAACAGGACTGTTCCAAGGGCATTCAGTATCGGAGGGCTTCCTGGATCTTTCCTTAGCGCCTTTTTGTAGGCGCGTTCTGCATCCTTGAGCCTTCCATCCCTGTGGGCAGAAGAGGCCCTTTGTAATATCCTTTCTATGCCGCTCATGCGTCTTATCCTTGGTAATTTTGGGGCTGCCAGGCCTTCGCTGCCACGGACACGGAAATGTGACCCAGTAGTCGAACTGTACCATTATGAAAATAATCCTGAATCAGGCCGCTGCCAAGTTGGATGGCAGATTATACTAATCCTTCATGATAAGGATTTACACGGACTGAGGTAATTGTTAAATAAGATGGTTGTGGATTTGTAACGATTGTTGATCTGGCTGTAAGGGCCATTATACCGTGATCATGCCTGGCGGATTGCCAGGAGAAGGTTGCAAGCTGTTGGACTGGGGGGGTATTCTTTTGTGTCCCATGAAACCGAGAGATGAAGAAGGAAAATGCTGTATCGGAACTGGCAGTCTGTTTTTCAGGTCTTGTACCCCATGGTTTGATTTGCTGGTCCTGTTACTGATCCCTGTGATGGTGACCGGATGGACGTTAATTTACAGCACTTAGGTATTGGCGAGTGCAACCACGCCCTTGAGTCTTTCCCGGGCATTAGAGATAGCCTCTGAGAACAGCCCTGCCGTAAAGGAGGCCCAGGCGGTCCACAGTGGGGCGCAGGCCGGTGTTCACAAGGCAAGGAGTGCCTTCCTGCCGCGAATAGATTTGGAGGAATCCTTCTCCCGTACCAACAGCCCGGTAACGGTCTTCAGTAACAAGCTTGGCCAGGAGCGTTTTACCCAGCAGGACTTTGCGTTAAAAAGACTTAATGATCCTGACCTGCTGAGCAATTGGCAGACCCGTCTAGTTTTGACCCAGCCACTGTTCAATCAAGGAAAGGAATATCTTGGCTACAAGATGTCCAGGTTGGGTGAGGAGGTGGCTGGCCTGGCCGTGTCCCAGAGCAGGCAGGCGGTCTTTTTCAATGTCGAAAGGGCCTTCTATCAGGCCATCCTGGCAGAGGATGCCTTGAAGGTCATGGAAAAGGCGGTGGAAACCGCAAGGGCTAACGAGGCCCTTGCAGAGAAGAGATATGAGGCCGGTCTGGCATTAAAGTCAGACGTCCTTGCAGCCAGGGTACACAAGGCCGACGCAGAACGCCGCAGGCTCAGGGCAGAAGGTGATACCCGGGTCGCCATGGCCGCATTGAACAGGGCGATGGGCATAGACCAGGGCAAGACATGGAAACTGCTCGGCCCTAATGCATTGCCCAACCAGGCGGAATCCAGTCTGGATTACTGGCTTGGTCTTGCACGGAAGAGCCGGCCTGAGATGCGTATCGTAGACAGACAGGTGAGGCTTGCAGAATTGAGGAAGAAGGCAGCGGTATTTCGCTATATGCCTTCCTTGAATCTCAAGGGTTGGTACGAGTCCAATACTGAACACCTGGTCGGTGCTGATGGTGATTCATGGACCATAATGGCAACGGCCTCGATCAATCTGTTCAACGGTCTTGGGGATAAGGCAAGCGTCTCCCAGGCAACCGCGGATGTGCTCCGGGCAAGGGAAAGAAAACGGGATGTGGAGGCAGGGATAGAGCTCGAGGTACGGCAGGCCTTCTACAGGCTGGTCACTGCCCGTAAGCAGTTGGACGTCACGTTGCGATCCGTGGCCCAGGCCGAAGAGGCCCTGAGGCTGCTGAGGAAGCGCTATGAAAACGGTTTGGCCTTGATGGTTGAACTCCTTGGGGCCGACACAAGTCTTCGAGAGGCGAGGCTGGAGGTGGCCCGTGCAAGATTCAACACAAGGCTTGCGGCTTCCGAGCTCAAGTGGCGTTCAGGTACACTTGAAAGGGACAAACACCTGGATTGAGCCCAAATTTTCATGTGCCCGTATGCCCCAAGGCGTACACCCAGGGCATGAAAATACCGCCCATTGACGGCAGGTATCGGGTGCAGGAACAGACAAGGGGAATGGCTAGATGTTGTTAAGGATTCGTATATGCGCGGTTTATACGGCTTTGTTACTCCTGTTGCCAGTCCTTAGTGGATGCAAGGAGAAGGAGACCACCGGTAAGGTGGCCCCGGCAAAGGTCGTAAAGGTCGATACTGCCAGGATAATAGCTGGGGACCTTCCGGTAATGAGGATGTTTCCTGGGGGGACAGTAGCCAAGGAATCGGTGGCTCTTGCCCCTAAGATGCCAGGTTATGTCAAGGTGGTACGGGTCGAAGAGGGACAGGCAGTACGCAAGGGACAGATCCTCCTGGTAATGGATGATACCGATATAAAGGCCAGGATCATGGCGCTTGAGTCCGCTGTCGAGGCGGCCAAGAGCCAAAAAGCGGCCATGGAGTCCAGGTACAGCTATGCAAAATCGAATTTTCGGCGTTTTTCCAAACTATTCAAGGAAGATGCCGCCACCAGGGAGGAGTTTGACCGGGCAGAATCTAAATATAGGGCCATAAAGGCCCAAGTAATGGCGCTCGATGCCAATATAAAACGTGCCCAGGCCCAGCTCGCCGAGGCGAAAAACCAGCTAAGCTACGCCGAGATCGCCTCTCCTGTAAATGGGTGGGTCACACGGAGGCTGGTTGATCCAGGCACCTATGTCAATCCCGGGGTGACCGTTCTTGAGCTTGACAGCGAGGATGCAGGAGTATGGTTCAAGGCCGGATTGGATGAGGCACTGCTGGGATCTTTGAAGAAAGGCCAGGTGGTTACGTTGTCGATACCATCGGCTGGCATCGAGGGGCAGTACCCGGTTGCCCAGGTGGTGCAGAGGGTGAACCCGGCAACCAGGACCTTTGTCATACTGATAGACCTGCCTGAAAGGCACGTTAGGGGCGGCCTCTTCGGACGTGTATTCGTCAAGACAGGGGCCAGGCATGCGGTACTTTTACCTGGCAAGGCCCTGGTAAATCGTGGCGGTCTCGAGGGTGTGTTCGTGGTGGGTCACGATTCCATACTTCGCTGGAGGGTCATAAAGACCGGAAGGACATGGACAAGGACGGCCGGTAGCTGGCGTCTCTATGTACCTGTAGCTGGAGCAAAGGAGGCGGTGCAGCAGGACAGTATCTTTATCGAGGCATTGAGCGGTCTTGACCCCGGCGAGGTGGTAGTCACATCTGATCTTGAAGCTGTAAGTGAGGGCAACCGCCTTGAATGAGAAGAAAGCCCCTTTACGCAAGGTGGAGGTCGCGCACAAGGCCCCGCTATTGTCCTGGGTAACCAGGACCTTTGTAGACTCCAAGCTTACTCCACTCATCATTATCTCCAGTTTGTTGATGGGGCTTTTTGCCATCGTCATGACGCCCAGTGAAGAAGAGCCCCAGATCGTGGTGCCCATGGTGGACGTCATGGTACGGATGCCTGGCGCATCACCCAAAGAGGTCGAAACCAGGGTGGTGGGGCCCATGGAGAAACTCATATGGGAGATACCAGGGGTCGAGTATGTCTATTCCACCGCAATGGAAGGTCGTGCCATTACCATAGTACGTTTTTATGTGGGGCAGGACGTGGAAAAGAGCCTGGTAAAGGTCTATGACAAGCTCTATTCCCATTTTGACTGGATCCCTCCAGGCTGCAGCAAGCCCCTGCTCAAGCCCCATTCCATAGACGATGTGCCCATAGTATCCCTCACCTTATGGGGGGATTCCTATGACAGCGCAGCACTAAGGCGCATAGCCGCAAGGCTCGTTGATGAGATCAAGTCGATAGATGGGATCAGCCAGACATCCATTAAGGGAGGGCTAAGGAGGCAGGCAAGGGTTAACCTGCGGCCCGAGGCCCTAAATGCCTTGAAGCTCGATGCGGCAGATGTCATCCAGGCACTCTCCTCACAGAACCGGGCATCATGGATATCGGATATTTCCAACGACAACCAGGCATTCTCGTTAAGGCTGAACAACTTCTTTGATAATATAGACCAGGTCAGGCAGACCATTATAAAGGTAGTTGGTGGCGTGCCGGTAAGGCTAGGGCAGGTGGCCGATGTGCTGGATGGCCCGGAGGAGCCATCCGCATATGTCATGATCGGCTCAGGCATGGGCTACAAGGCCAAGAAGGGCCTGGAGATGGGGCCAGGGAACCTCAAGCCCGCGGTGACCATTGCCGTATCCAAGCGGAAGGGCTGGAACGCCACCAAACTTGCACGTCTGGTGGAACAGAAGGTAGATGCCATGCGCGGTTTCATCCTTCCGGATGACGTGCACGTAGTGGTTACCCGGGACTATGGTGAAACTGCCAGGGACAAGTCGAATGAACTGCTCGAGCACCTTGCCATAGCCACCATATCGGTGGCGGTGTTGATGGCGCTGCTTCTTGGCGTAAGGGCAAGCCTGGTGGTCCTGGTGGCCATTCCTGTGACTCTGGCCTTTACCCTGTTCATCTATTACATCCACGGCTATACCCTGAACAGGGTCACCCTTTTCGCCCTCATTTTCTGTATCGGTATCCTGGTAGATGACCCGATAGTGGGCGTTGAGAACATCGTCAGGCACCTCAGGCTTCCAATAAACAAGGGAAGGCCATTGAGGGAGGTGATCGTCGAGGCGGTGATCGAGGTGGGAAGCCCCCTCATACTGGCTACCTTTACCGTCATAATCGCAATCCTTCCTCTTGCCTTCGTCAGGGGCCTGATGGGACCGTATATGCGCCCCATGCCGGTGGGGGCATCGGTAGCCATGTTCCTGTCCATGATCGTGTCCTTCGTGGTCACCCCCTGGACTGCCTACCATATCCTTGGCCGGAAGGCGGAACATAAGGAGGAGACGGATGGGTGGCTGAACCGGATATACCGTTGGGCAATGGGGCATCTCATAAGGCATCCCTGGCAGCGTTGGGCCTTCTTGTTGTTTATGGGGTTGTGTTTCATAGGGGCATGCTCGCTCATCTATTTCAAGGTAGTGAAGGTGAAGATGTTGCCCTTCGACAACAAGAGTGAATTCCAGGTCATAATAGATATGCCAGAGGGAACCACCCTTGAGCAGACCACGAAGGTGGCAGTAGAACTTGGGCGTGTACTTGCCAAGGAATCGGTGGTTACGGACTACGAGATCTATGCCGGTACGTCCGCCCCATTTAACTTCAACGGGTTGGTAAGGCACTACTACCTGCGTCGGGGTCCCAACGTGGCAGATATCCAGGTGAACCTTCTTCCAAAATACATGAGAGAGGAACAGAGCCATCCGATCGCCAGGCGTCTCAGGCCTGCGTTGGACAAAGTGGCCGATAGATATGGGGCCAGGATAAAGGTGGCGGAGATTCCGCCGGGTCCGCCGGTGCTCCAGACTCTGGTTGCAGAGATATACGGGCCTGACTACGAGAAACAGATCGCAATCGCCAGGAAGATCAAAAAGATCTTCCACGATACCCAGGGCGTGGTGGACGTAGACTGGTACATGACAGATCCCCAGGCCGAGTATCGGGTGGTCGTTGAACGTGACAAGGCCTTGAGTATGGGTATTGCCCCTGAAAGGGTGTTACAGGTTCTTCGTACCTCTGTGGCTGGCATTGAGGCAGGGCTTATGCATGTGGCGGATTCAAGGGAGGACGTGCCCATCATAGTGCGCTTTCCCCGTTACGATAGGTCCTCCCTGCCGGATCTCAAGAGCCTCAATGTTAGGTCTGCCTCGGGTAAAATGATCAGCTTGGCAGAGATAGCCCACATAGAGAAGACGGTGATAGATCATCCCATCTATCACAAGAACCTGAAACCGGTTGTCTATGTCACCGGGGATGTGGCAGGCGCGGAAGAAAGCCCCATCTATGCCATACTCAAGATCAACAAACAGCTTGAAAGGCTTACAACGCCTGCCGGTGGCAAGTTGAAGCTTTATTATACCATGCAGCCCTTCAGCTCCAGGATATGGGGCATGAAATGGGACGGGGAGTGGCAGGTAACCTACGAGGTCTTTCGTGACATGGGCATAGCCTTTGCCGTGGTCATTGTCTTGATCTTCATCCTGGTGGTGGGTTGGTTCAAATCCTATTCGGTCCCCCTGGTGATACTTTCTCCTATCCCCCTGTCCCTCATAGGGATAATACCGGCCCATGCCCTGATGGGTGCGTTTTTTACCGCCACCTCCATGATCGGCTTCATTGCAGGGGCAGGTATCGTGGTGCGAAACTCCATCATCCTTGCCGACTTCATCGAGCTCCGTCTTGCCGAGGGCATGTCCATAGGGGATGCGGTAATAGATGCAGGGACGATAAGATTCAGGCCCATGCTTCTGACCTCTTCTGCAGTGGTTGTGGGCTCCTTCGTGATACTCTTTGATCCCATCTTCCAGGGGCTTGCCATCTCCCTCATGGCAGGTGAGGTGGCGGCTACTATCTTTTCCAGGATGGTGGTTCCGATTCTTTACTATCTTGACCACAAGATGAAGCAAGAAGGGAGGCTGGTGCTTTAGGGGCGCTTGGCCTGTATGATGAGGTAGCGGTCCATGACAAAACCCAAGGTCCTTTCTGCAGGGGTCATAGTAGTCAGGAAAGAAGGTGGCCAGTGGCTATATCTGCTCCTCAGGGCATATGGCTATTGGGATTTCCCCAAGGGGATAGTGGAGCCTGGAGAGGAACCACTTGATGCCGCCAGGCGCGAGGTCAGGGAGGAGACCACCATAACGGATCTCGATTTCAGATGGGG
>JAJRZR010000042.1 GCA_024275145.1 Deltaproteobacteria bacterium
AGAAACCCGGTGCCTGGACATATCTACGTCATCACGTCTGTCATCTGTGACAATCCCGGTCTTCCAGGATTAGTCGGAGATGATCTTGTGAAGCTTTTTCTTGAATACAGACCATTCACCTGTGTTTGGATCATACTTGGAGTTTACGAAGCACAGCCACCCACCGTCATCCATATCGGTTGAGCTGGCCTCTGGGAAGTCGCCCCTGTAGTAGAATCCTGGATAACGACTCTCTTCGCGGTACTGTATGTGACGCAGGTGATCCTCGACACACCAGATCCTGTGGAGATTCTCCCATGCCCTCACGAGTTCATGGAGACCACTGGCTGCCATCTTCTCGGCATCTTCCCTGAGGAGCTGCAGGTGATGCATGGCGATCTCAAGGAGTTTGCCATTGGTCATATAGTAGGGTGACCAGCCTCCACCATATTCGTCGGTATACTTCATCAAGCGCTCCATCATGTGGCGCGGCCTGATATAGTTCGGGTTTACCATCTCGTGGGTGGTCTTCTGATAGTTCTCGTAGTAGGTCTTAACCGGCTTGTAGATCTCTTCCTTCAACTCCTCTTCGCTCTGCTTAAGGGAGGGAGCAAAATCTGCATGGTCCCTGACGTAACGGGCCATTGCCTTGGCGGCTATACGGCCCTCACAGTGGGAACCGGAGGAGAACTTGTGACCGGATGCACCGACACCATCACCAGCGGTAAAGAGCCCGTTAACCGTGGTCATGCGGTTATAACCCCACTTGTAATCGTCCGGTACCCAGTCCTCGTTCGGACCACTTACCCAGATACCACAACAGCCGGAATGGCTTCCAAGCATGTACGGCTCGGTGGGCATGATCTCGGAGCCGACCTTCTCAGGCTCGATATTCATAGAGGCCCACAGGCCCGCCTGGCCAACGGACATGTCGAGGAAGTCTTCCCATGCCTCGGCCTCAAGCTCTTTCCAGTACTTCTTGAGGGCCTTATCATCCATTCCCTCGGCCTTCTTCTCTTCAAGGAATTTATTGAGAGCGGCAGCAGTGTCCATGAAAATCGGTCCGCGGCCCTCTTTCATCTCAAAGAGCATCAGGTGGTTACGCAGACAAGTGGGGGTAACAGCGGCCTGGCCATATGGTGCATACTTGGCAAGCTCTGCCTTGGCAGCGTCACTCTTGACATAGTGCTCTCCCTTGCCATTGGTGACAGTAGCCTTGAAGAGCAGGAACCATGCACCAACAGGGCCATATCCATCCTTGAACCTTGACGGGGTGAACCTGTTCTCCATCATGGTCATCTCTGCCCCTACCTGCATGCACATGGTATAGGTGGAACCGGCGTTCCATACGGGATACCATGCGCGGCCCTTACCTTCGTCAGTGCTCCTGGGGCGGAAGATGTTGACCGCGCCACCACAGGCAACCAGCATGGCCTTGCATTTAAAGATGATCACTTTGTTTTCGCGGTTACTGAAGCCCACAGCACCGGCAATGGTGTTCTCCTGATTGGCATCAAGCAGAAGCTTGACGATGAAGAGGCGCTCGTACAGGTCGTAACCCTTCTCTTCAAGAGCGGCCTTGGCGGCCTCAGCCACAATGCATTTATAGGACTCACCATTGATCATGATCTGCCATTTACCTGTACGTACAGGCTCCCCGCCTTCGGCCAGGGGCTTACCCTTGCTGCCTTCTTTCTTCCAGATGGGAAGACCCCATTCCTCGAAGAGGTGGACGGAATCATCGACATGACGGCCTAGATCGAAGATCAGGTCTTCACGGACGACACCCATCAGATCGTTCCTTACCATGCGAACGTAGTCTGAGGGGGTATTTTCACCAATGTAGGTATTGATAGCGGAAAGGCCCTGGGCAACTGCACCGGAACGTTCCATGGCGGCCTTGTCACACAACGCGACCTTGGCCCCATCCGGCATCCACTTACCGATCTCAAAAGCGGCACCGCAAGCTGCCATACCACCACCAACAATCAGGGCATCCACTACTTTCTCTTCCACCGGAACCTTTGTAAGGTCTGGCTCGGCCAAAAGCTCCCACTGAGGTTTGTTTGGAAGTGCCATTTCTCTATATCCTCCTTAGCATAAAAGGTTATCAATCAAAACTTTCCCCAAACCATCACGGCCTGGACACATAGCGGCCTAGTCGAAGTCTGAAGGTTTGCAGGTAACCCTACCGCCCTCTACTTCGGTAAAGAGTGCTTCGTTGTCGAGTGCCTCCGGGCCGGGGCTGGGTTTGCCTTCATAGGGTTTGATAGAGCCTTCAGGGGTCGTCCTGATGGGGAACTTGAAGCGCTTCATGTTGCCATTACGGAATTTGATCGTCCACATAATGGAGTCGGTACCGCGCATTGGCTGCACATAACCACCCAGCGGGGCCAAGTCGGCATAATGGCGGACCTCAATCGCGCCCTGGGGGCAGATCTTGACGCAAGAGTAGCATTCCCAGCATTGATCTGGCTCCTGATTATAGGCCTTCATGGCATCTTGATTGAGAACCATGAGGTCGTTGGGGCAGATGTACATACATGCTGTCTTTTCCCCACCCTTGCAACCGTCACATTTTTCCGGGTTGACAAAGCTTGGCATTTTCGTACCTCCTATTTGGTTAATTAAGGTTAATAATCCTGTTACTACTGGCCCAGTGGCCCGCTGTATTACAACCACACATCACACGAACCACGAGGGAGAAGGGCCACCAGACAACCCCTCTACCCCTCCAATATTACTTGAGGTCCTCGAAGGCACCCTTCTTGACCTTGACCTTTTTGGCCTCTGGATTGGAATAGTATTCCCTCAGAATCGCCAAGACCTCGGGACGGCTAAACTCAGGCGGAACCTCATCTACCCTGTCTTCACTCATGAGGCGGCGGAACTTCGTACCACTGACCACCACCCTATCCTCCTTAGAATGCGGACAGGTCTTGAGGGAGGCCATACCTCCACATTTATGGCACCAGAATGTCCAGTCAATCTTCAAAGGTTGAAGCTCAAGCGCACCGTCCCAGAGGGTATCATAGATCTCCTGGGCCTCAAAAAGGCCATAGAAATCACCTACGCCGGCATGGTCACGGCCGATAATCAGATGCGAACAACCGAAGTTCTGCCTGAATATACCATGAAGCAGGGCCTCTTTTGGTCCGCCGTAACGCATCTCAAGCGGGTAGACGCCAAGCACCGTACGTTCCATGTTGTAATAGTTGTCAAGCAGGGCCTTATAGCACTTCATCCGCACCTCGCCCGGGATATCGCCAGGTTTCAACTTACCGACCAGCGCATGGATAAAGACCCCGTCAAGCACCTCCTGGGCTATCTTAGTCAGAAATTCATGGGACCGATGGATCGGGTTACGTGTCTGAAACGCAGCAACGGTGCTCCACCCCCTGTCCTCGAATATCTTGCGGGACACGGAGGGATGCATGTATGCATCTTCGTATTTCTGCTTGAAATCCTTCTCGTTCAGGGCCTTGATCGGGCCACCCACATAGTACTTACCAGAATTTAATACCTGCTGGACACCTGGATGGTCCTTCTCTGCGACCTCCCAGAAGTTCTCAGAGTCAGGCCCATGGCCCTTGAAGCACAATTCACATTCTTTTCTCTTGTCAGGCTCCCAGATCTCCTCAATCTTCATGGTGGCCATAAGGTCGCCGGTTTCCTTGTCGTAGAGGGCAACCTCTTCACCTTCATTGATGTTTGCCCTCGTCTCCTCATCTACGGCGAGTGTAACTGGCAGAGGCCACATGGTACCAGGATCCACCTTGCGGAGTTTCATGTCCTCCACACATCCGTCGTAATCCTCTTTCACCATAAAGCCGTTAAGTGGGGTGAAAGCACCCATCCCGAGCATGAGGATGTCACCGGATTCCTTTGATGTGATATCGATCCTTTTCATTTTTTCTGCACGACCCTTTTCCTCTTCCCGTTCTGCACCGGCAAGAAGAAGGGGCATAAGCTGCTTTTTTGAACCGTGCGGGTTAACTAATGCCATTGCCCATGTTCTCCTTTCATTAATTTGATTTTGAGAGTACCTGCCACCTCTGAGGTCTTAGGGAATCACCTGAAGGGGTGACACTCCACCATTTATATTCGGATGTGTAGCGTGATAACACTCCCTCCCCTAGCTTGTCACGCCATTGACAGAAACACTGAATCTGCGCTCAGTAAATCACAACGGTTTTATATTAGTTACGAATGAAAATGTCAAGTGGTAAATTGGGGCTTATTTTGGGGCATAGGATCGAAATTTAGACCCTGGTGAGAGGGCTATCCAGCCCGGTGAAAACGGCCTGAAAACTCCAGGAAACGACTATTTTGTTCAAAAGCAATACGTTATTGGGAAAGGGAACTGGGACATGTCCCGGGTACCTACTGGGCACCCAGACATTTTTTAGGAACAGGTACAGAATCACTGGTGCCCTTAACCCCACAGCCACGGCGCATTTATGGACTGCCCGGACTGGGTCAGAAAAACCTTTAGAACCCGCTGAATGCTGATTCAATCAATACCAGCCGAAGGCAGCCGATCCCGGAGCGAGGATCCAATCAGTGTCATAAAAATCTGGTGCCGAGGGGGGGATTCGAACCCCCACGGGCGGTTGCCCACTACCCCCTCAAGATAGCGTGTCTACCTATTCCACCACCTCGGCGATATTAAATTCTTATGTAATGTAGCCTGGGAAAGAGACAAGGAGATTTCCGGACTCACCCCTATCATGCCGCAAACGGCCTTCTTCCCTACCCTTTCCCGGCAAGGTGCCTCAAAGCTGGCACATGATGCTATTCGGGTACGGATGCTCCACCAGACGCATCACCAGGAGCCGAGCGGGCACTACCAGCTTGACCCGTTCCGCTCGAAGAAGAATGTGGCTTTTGGGAGACGTCATCAGCCGCGGCTTTCTTTTCATTTGTCGCGGCAGGCCCAGATACCCCTGAGCCGCCGACCTTCTCCTGGCCAGGGACCGCCTTGGGGGCTGGCACGGAAACCTCGACCCCCTGCATCACTGATCCACCGGTCCTGTGGGCCGCAAGGTATGTCAGGCCAAGGGATGTTACCATGAATATAACTGCCAAGACGGTAGTCACCTTGTTGAGGAACGTAGCAGGCCCTGCCCCTCCGAACACGGCCTCGCTTGAACCAAAAACGGCCCCTATCTCGGCCCCCTTACCCTGCTGCAGCAATACGGTCAGCACCAAAAGGGCACATACTATTATGTGAACCACCACGACAAATGTATACATCTATACACGCACCTCAAACCCTCATGCCTACCCGTTCATTCGTGCAGACACCTCTGGGAAGGAGACGAGCCCTCGACAGAGGACCTGCCTTCCTGGTAAATACTTACTGAACGCAGCCCTTTACAATAGCCGAAAAACTAGCGGCTTCAAGGGAGGCCCCCCCTACTAGTACGCCATCTACGTCAGGCAACACCATTAGACTTGCTATGTTGCCTAGTTTAACGGAGCCACCATACAATATTCGAATTTGGTCTGCAATACCGGAATCATATCTGGACTCGATCCAGTTACGAACGAATCTATGTGCCTCCTGCGCCTGTTCCGGGGTTGCGGTCTTACCCGTCCCTATGGCCCATACGGGTTCATAGGCAAGAATCATTGTGATGATCTGTTGGGGGGGCACGTTATCCAATGCGCCGCCCAACTGTGCCTCAAGGATCCTGGTGGTCAACTCTCCTTCCCTTTCCTCAAGGGTCTCACCTATACATAAAACGGGATGCATCCCATAATCCAATGCAGACCTTACCTTCCTGGCAATCAGGGAATCGTCCTCCTTAAATATATGCCTTCGCTCTGAATGCCCAAGAATTACATATCTTGCCCCTGCCTCCTTCAACATGACAGGGGAAATTTCCCCCGTATAGGCTCCCTGCTCGGCATAGTGCATATTCTGCCCGGCTATCGACACGGCGCTACCAGCCTGGGCAACTGCGCCACAGGCATCCTTCAATGCGGTAAAGGGAGGTGCTATTATTATCTCACATCCAGTGATGCCATCTATTTCAGGCAAAAACTCATTGAAGAAGTCCCTGGTTTCATGAATGGTCTTATGCATCTTCCAATTGGCAGCACATACCGGGATTCGATCTCTGTCAGCCATACTGGGCGCCTCCTTTTTTCCCTCTTTCCCTTTATCCTATTCCCCATGCCTCCTGGCCCCACATCTTCCAAGCGCCTTTATACCCGGCAATTCTTTACCCTCCAAAAGCCTCAAAAACGCCCCCCCGCCTGTAGACATATATGAAACGTTCTCCTTCTCACCCGCCATGTGTACCGCATGATCCGTGTCGCCTCCTCCTATGATACTCAGGGCATCGCTCGCACCAACGGCATGGGCCAGTGCCTGGGTACCTCCAGCAAATGCTTCCACCTCAAATGCCCCCATGGGGCCATTCCATACTATGGTTTCGACGTCACGCAATGCCTCCTCGAACAAGGTGATACTGGCTGGTCCAATGTCAAGGGCCATTTTATCTTCTGGTATCTCCTGGCTGGTTACAGCCTCTACAGTAAAATCAGGACCAAGCCCCTCGGCAACGAGACAATCGACCGGCAGATAAAACTTTACGCCTCTTTTCGTTGCCCGTGCCATTATGCTCCTGGCAGTATCCAGGAGATCAGCTTCCACAAGGGACCTGCCGACACCAAACCCAGAGGCCGCAAGGAAGGTATTGGCCATGGCACCGCCTACGATGAGCTTGTCCACCTTTTGTAATATATTTTCTATCGCCCCAAGCTTGCTGGAGACCTTGGCCCCCCCGAGTATTGCAACCAGCGGCCTTGCAGGATTCTCCATGGCCTTTTTGAAATAGGACAACTCTTTTTTAAGAAGAAGGCCTGCCCCACATTCCTTTACAAATTCGGGCACCCCTACGACCGATGCATGGGCCCTGTGCGATACTGCAAAGGCGTCATTGATATAGACATCGGCGAGGGCCGCCAGTTCCCCTGCAAACCCGGGATCATTGGCCTGTTCCTCCGAATGATATCTGAGATTCTCCAATAGGATGCACTCCCCCGGCTTCATTACTTCCACCAATGCCCTCACCTGATCGCCCACACAATCAGGGGCAAGCGTGACATCCCTGTTCAGGATTACGCCCAGGAGATCTGCCACTGGTTTCAGGCTGAACCTGGGATCCTTCTTCCCCTTGGGCCTGCCGAGGTGTGAACACAATATCAACATTGCCCCAGAATCAATGGCATATTCTATACTGGGCATGGCAGCCCTTATCCGGTTATCGTCAGTGACATTTCCGTTGTCATCCAGAGGAACGTTAAAATCCACCCTCATCAAGACCTTTTTACCGGCCAAAGAGAGTTCATCAATAAACCTCATATGCCTACCTCCTTCCCCCTATGGTCCCAAACCTATCCTGGCCAGGCACTTCAAACACATGAAAAAGGATTTCAACCAAATGACCGGCTTGTTAAATGCAATCCATCAAAACCCTTCAATCAGATGGACACTCCAGGGGGTTCTATAAATGCCATAGGCCCCAGTTGTATGATCCAGCCACCTTGAAGTCGCCCAGGCATGGAAAAACGGCCCATGCCTGGATCTTATCTTTACGTGGATTTCACATCACAGCATGGAATCGGCCACAGAGACGATCCTATCACCAAGCATATTGGTATAGCTGCCCAGTTCATTGTCATACCATCCATAGACCACCACCTGGGTAACCGGTATTCTTATCAATTCACACGTTATATTGCCCAGCGTTTCGCCTTCTGACATACAGGCCAAACGAGGATCCACATTTATCACTGCTGTCCGCGTATGGGTTTCAGTACCCTCGATTATGCTGGCAGCGGCAGGCATGCCTATTATATCAGAGGAGACGTGCTGTTCCTCCGTAAATATGAGGTGATCACTCATGGGACCCTCTGCGGCCCTCTGATAGATGCTGTTTATCAACTGGCGGTTGACGGGTCTTTCCAGACTTTCATCCTGGATGGTCATGACGAGAACTATGAGGGAACCGGTATTGGTGGGTATCCGAACAGACTCGGCCATGAAACCGATATTCTTCATCTCCGGGATAACAAGACCAAGTGCCTGGGCAGCCCCTGTAGTCGTAAGGATAATGTTGTTTATTATGCTGCGGTTTTTCCTGAGGTCCTTCGCCCCTGCCTTCGGAAGCCTGTCAAGCACCACCTGGCTGCCGGTTACGGCATGGACCGTTACCATGGATGCCGAAAGGATCCTGTTGGCCCCAAAATGATCCAGCAATGGCTTGACCATGTAGGCCAAACAGGTAGTCGTGCAAGAGGCTGCCGATATCAGGACATGCTTTTCAGGAACATAGTCATCTTCGTTGATTCCCATCACCGTGGTAACCGCGTCCTCTGGCATCTCCGCGGCCCTATCCCCCAGCTTGAAGGGTGCAGAGAGGATCACCTTCTCCGCCCCCGCCTCGATGTGCCCTCTAAGGCTTCCCCTCGGGGCGTCACCAGGAACAAGGGGATCCCTGAACACACCTGTTGTATCCACAACCAGCCTTACATCGTGAGCAGTCCAGTCGATCCCTTTTGGATCACGGCTCTGCCTGAGTATTGTGACGGGTATCCCGTCCACCAGCATCGTGCCCTTGTCTTCGTCCAGGTTCTCAATGACCCTGGGGCACCTATGCCCATAGAGGTAGGCACCAAGCCTTCCATAGGTGCTGTCCTTTTCGATTGCAGCGGCCAGATCCTGAAGGCCTGACCCCACCTGTCTCCCTATATTTATAACGATCTCCTTGAAGGTACGTCTGCTGATGTGGTGCCACAGGCTGAGTTTGCCGATCCTGCCAAGGCCGTTGATACCTAATTTCATTGGACGTGGTTGTTCTCCTGCTGTTACCATTCATTTCCTCCCATCAATACAGTGACATACAAATGATCCAGTTGCCCAAAGAACCTCACTTTATTATCGTGTACCATTTAACCGTGAAAAAACAACCCCAAACCTTCGTGCGATCTAGACATTTAGCCACACACCCCTGGAGCCGATCATATCAATGATGTGTTCTCCTCAATCTTAGTGGGATGCCGCCCCTTGTAAACCGATCCATTGCGCCCATCTATACTCAAAAAGTCCCCAGGACGAATTACGTGCCCTTGGATCTTGGCCATGTTCCTGTTTTCATATACCCGCATCTGGTCACAACCCACCACACAGGTCTTGTCCAACCTGAATGCTACTATGGCTGCGTGGGAAGTCTGGCCACCCTTGGCAGTCAAGAGACCATCGGCGGCAGAAATTTCCCGGATATCGTCGGGAACCGTATCCGAGCGTATCAATATGAGCCTTTCGTTAGGCTCATTTCTTCTCATCCTTTCAATTTCATCGAGTGTAAAGACCGCCTTGCCGGATAAAGCCCCTCCACTTACCCCGATACCACGTGAAAGGTAGCTTGCTTCAAGTTCGGAGGAAGGGACGAACACATTTATCGTGCCACGCTTCTTCGTGGTCATATCCCTGCTCTGGAGTATAAATAACTTGTCCTCCTCCGGCCCCTCGAAGGTGAATTCGATCTCCTGTGGGGTCCATCTCTTTTCGTATATCAAGTGCTTGGTATACGATAAAAGCGCATTATAGATGCGCGGAAACTGCTCCTCCATGCTAAGGTCGGTATCAAGCCCCAGTGCCTCCTTCTGCTCTATGGAAATCGGGTGGGTCGAAACGAGTCCGCTTACGATGTCCTCGCCTTGGTTGCCAGATGTATAATCACCCCAGAGACAGACACGATCCAGCTTCCGGTATGGATTGGCCGTAAAAACCACGCCGGTACCGGATGATTCGGACAGATTACCGTAACTCATGGACTGAACTATCACCGCCGTGCCCCAATTATCTGAAATTTCCATAATTTCCCTATAGGCCTTGGCTTTTTCAGAATTCCACGACCCAATCACCAGGCGTATGGAAACCAACAGCTGCTCGAACGGATCCTCCTCCAGCGCAATGCCTTTTTCTATGACGGTATCCCGGTACGCAAGTGCCAGTTCCCTCATCTGCGCCCCTGTGAACTCCCTTTTTTGTTTGACGCCATAACGCCTCTTGTGAGAACGCATAAGCTCTGTGAAGACATCGCGGTTGAGGCCAAATGACATGGCCCATGATTGGATGAAGCGTCTGTAATTATCCCACGCAAACCATTCGTTGCCGGTTTTCATGGCCAGGCCTTTGATTGTCTCCAGGTTGCTGCCCACATTGATGATGGTGGACATCATGCCTGGCATGGATATGGCCGCGCCACTCCTTACCGATAGCAGGAGTGGATTGCTCGGATTGCCGAACCGTCTGCCGGTCCTGGTCTCTATCTCCTTCAGCCCTAGTCTCAGCTGTCTGCGAAAATCCCTATATGCGCTGGGCAACTTTTGAAACAGGAAATAGTACCTGAAGACCTCGGTGGTTATTATTATCCCAGGGGGAACCGGAAGGCCTTCTTCGGCCAAAAGTACCAGGTTAAACCCTTTGTTCCCAAGCTGAATCATGTTCCTGGTCCGTTTCTTGGGCCTGTGGATAGAGCACAGATCCTGCCTCGGGTCATAGCTCAACAACAGGTCCACCTCCTCGGGATTCAAAAGCTCCTTTTGTTCCCTTAATACCTGGTAGACCCTACCTATAAAGTTATCCAAATGCTGAAGCCCGAATGTAGAGGATATGAGTTCCCTCAGGAAACGCTCAGTCACCTGATGAAACAGATGGGTGTCCAGCCTCTGTCCGCGATTTCCAGACACATATTTGGGCAGTAGTTGGTCAGGTCCCAATTGACGAATGATCTTGGCCAGATTGTCCTGATGGGGACTCAAGTAGTAGACGTAGATCATGTCCTTGACCCCCTCTGAAAGCCCCTTCACGATATCCAGATACTGGGAAAAAGAGAACCGTCTTACCCCAAGGGATTTTTCTAGCAAGGTGAGGTAGGTCGAAAATTTTTTTGAATACACGCCGTTGAGCTGGATGGCCCTCCAGAAGAGCTTGAGTCCCTTGAGGATATTTACAAAGGTGGCCCTTGTTATGAAGGGCACCTCTGTCTCGGCGATAAGCCTCTCGAAGTAGACGTTGGCAAGATTTTCAAGGCGGAAGGTGAGCCCCAGGGCATCGAATTTCTTTTCATGATAATGGCCATACATGGAGGGAATGTCTGCGGCGATATGCCGTTTGTGGTAGATGTCCTCCTTGACCTCAAAGGTTTCACTACTGAGGATTATCCCCTTCAGTTTCTCAAGTTCCGTGAGGATTACATCGAGGCAATGCTCTGGTTTGTCTGTTTCAATTGCCGCAAGCACCCTTTCAAGCCCTTCGAAGCCAAGTTTCTTGGCCTCTTCCAGGTGATGACGGATCTCCTGGGTCCCCAGCTTGTATTTCATGGTCTCCAGGCTATACATCTTGATCAGCAGCTCAAGCCGCCGCCTTTCATAGGGAGGGACATCGTTTACCTGCGTAAGTATCTGCGAAAGTTCCTCCTCGGGCATGTTCAACAATCGGTCAAGGTGACGCGCAAACGGCTCCAGTTCCAGGACCCGGGCCAGGTGCCTTACCAGTTTGTGGACATGATCAATATAGGGGCCCTGGATGGGTATCTGCTCCAGTATTTCAGGGGCAAGAAACGGTTTGAGCCCTTCTTTTTGCTTGCTGTACCAGAAGCACAGGATGGCCTCGATGAAATCGACTATCAGGTTGTTGCTCTCGACATGGCTCTGCTTCCTCAAAAAGTGTATGAGGATATCCCTCCTGTGGGATATCTCATCTAGTTCAGTGGACACGTCTCTCAAAAGCCCCTCTGCACCTATTTCATTGTAATAGACTGGAAGGACCTTGGTGAATTGCTTGACGAGGTTGTAAATCGGCCCTATATCGCAGTTCAAAAGCCTGCTTATATCCCTTTGGAACAGATCGGTATCCTTGATACACGTACCAGCAAGCTTGAGGTTTATGATCAATGCGGAAAGCAAGGTGCTGCAGACCTTGGGTTTCTGACACACCAGATTCAACCAGACCCTTATGTTCTGAAGATGGGCCGGGTTGCACAGTATATGCCACTCGGTATCCACTCCCCTTACCCCCGGTGTCTGAAAACCAAAATCCACCACCAGGTCCAGAAACAACTCTATGAGCCTGGTATTGTTCCTGCTGAAGACCTCCAGGCCAAGGGTCTCTATGCACTGCAGAGCGGTTCTGGGAAAATGCCCCACCTGCTGTTTGAGCAAGACAAAGCTCCTGCCCAGCACCTCCTGGAGCTGCTCAAGATCTGCGGTCCTGATGAGGCAAACCAGATTGCGGTTGATCTGGCGAAGCACCTCTTCATGGATCTTCGTAAGCCCTTCCATCTCCACCAAATGGAAAAGGAAAAGGAGGTGAAGCCCAACCTCATCCTCTGTAGCCTCGGTGCCTTCAGGCACCGCTGCCGGAGACCTGCAAGACATCTTGCCCAGGGCAAGGGCTATCTCCTTATAATTCCTAACGATATCCAGATAACCTGGAAGATTCGAAATCTCAATCGCTGTCTTCTCGTCAAGGGTTCGGCCGGAGAACCCTTGCACCTCTTCGAGGTATCTGTGCAACTGGTTGTGTGAGACAGGCTGCAACAACTCCCTTATGGCAACCAATTCGTCCTTGGGAATCCGAAGGGCGTACTGCCTCTTGACCCTTTCCAACCATGACAAAGGGTCCTCAAGACCTAACCAATACCGGTAGGAGACCTCACGCACGGTCATGAGGATACGGCTTGCAGCTTCCCAAAAACCCGGATGGACACCGTGGCCTGACAAGCGGCTGGAGACCTTCTTGATTATCCGGGCCAGCGGATGGAAACTTGTTGCCAATGCCTGGCAGACCGTATCGTCCACCGTGTTGAGTTGTCTGAGGATGTCTTCTACCGCGGGGAGAAGCCTTACCAATTTTTCCGTCTCAACGGATTGAACAACCTTTTCGACAAAGGCAAGGAGACCGTCTGCCGCCTGCACCTTTTGTGCCTCTCTAGAGGCCTCATGGATAACCCCCAGAAAGGTCTCCATCAGTACCTTTATGGCCTCAACACCAGAAGGGGAACGCTGATAGGTTGCCAGGTTCTTGAGCGCAAACGATCTGAGTTCCGGTATAACCACATCCCAGTTCCTGAAGGGATGATGCAGTTCAAAGAGGAGATGATCTGCCTGCTTTAACACGCCCTGGTAATCCCTTACCGCATTCCGCAGGACATCAAACCTGGGATCGATCTCTATCTGGTCTACCGCGGTAACTGCAAGATTTACCTTGAGGGCCTTTGATTTTTCTAACATCTTTACCGTAAAGATATGTCCTGCCCTTGGACCGTATTTTCATGCCCTTGGGATGCGGCGTCAAAGCTGCGGGCCGCATTAAGGTCTGGATGTTATTACCTGATCCAACGACAATGGCATCAAAGTGCCTTTTGGGCCTCCATGTGAAGTATCAGATCCAACAGTCGATTGGAATAGCCCCACTCGTTGTCATACCATGCCATTATCTTAACCAGATTGTCCTTGATAACCTTCGTGCATTGACCATCGACGACAGACGATCTTGGATCCATTACGAAATCGCTGGAGACCAAGGGTTCATCCGTATAACCTAAGAACTTATTGGTGGCGGCCTTGAGCGCGTCATTGACCTCTGGAACGGTTGCCCTGCTTTCCACCTGAACCACCAGGTCAACTACCGACACATCGGGGGTAGGAACACGTACTGCCAAGCCGTCGAACTTGCCCTTTAATTCGGGTATTACCTTGCTTACCGCCGCTGCAGCTCCGGTCTTGGTGGGTATCATGTTGACCGCCGCTGCCCTTGCCCTTCTAAGATCTGAATGTGGGAAATCCAGCAGCCTTTGATCGTTGGTATAGGCGTGAACCGTCGTAACCAAGCCGCTTATTATGCCGAACCTGTCCATAATTACCTTGGCAACCGGCGCCAGGCAGTTGGTCGTACAGGAGGCGTTGGATATTATGTGGTGCTTGAGCGGATCATAATCGTCCTCATTGACACCCATCACTATGGTAACATCTTCGTCCTTTGCCGGCGCGCTTATTATCACCTTTTGGGCCCCTGCCTTTATATGCCCCTGGGCCGTGGCAGCCTCACGGAACCTGCCGGTGGACTCAATAACGTATTCGACACCTGCCTCACGCCAGGGTATCTCTGACGGCTCCCTTGAAGCCGACACCCGAATCTGCTTTCCATCGACTACTATCCCCTCATCCCCAGCCTTCACATCTGGATGAAACGTTCCCATGACGGAGTCATACTTAAGGAGATGGGCCAAGGTCCTGGTGTCGGTCAGGTCATTGATCGCCACAATTTCTATTGGCTCAAACTCCTTATACATCCTGGAGGCCCTGAACACGTTCCTGCCTATGCGGCCAAAACCATTAATTCCTACCTTGATAGCCATTTCTTACCTCCTGATAAAAAGCTAAAACAGATGAAAGGAAAGGGGCAAAGGCCCTCAAATGAAACATTACAACTTCTTTGATGAAACCCACTCCCCTTATTTATGAAACAAATCGTTTGACGCTTCCTGGGGATATTCAACCCCTTGAACAATACTAAGTTGTGAAAAACATCAAGTCAATGAAGTCCATCCCCCCTGTCGCCCATACGTCCTTGCCACACTTCAGAGACATGGAACAGGGCGGCCTTGGTTTCTGGAAAACCCAAATGTATGGCGGAAACCCACCGCAGGATACTACATCAAGATGGATTGTTGGGTATATGAAGTCACGAGGCGCACATTCACTGTACTGTCAAATGGTTGAAACACGTCTGCGCCCTTTCCGCATTGTATCTACAAGGCCCTGTAACCGCATGCAGGTGAGGAATTCTTCACTGTTTTCAACGACAACCACGTGATCAGCCACGATCAAGTACCATAACCCCCCGCCCCATCATGAGGGAACCGGTGACAAACCTGAATCCAAGGCCTTCATAGAGGCGGATGGCCGGCCGGTTAGTGCCATCCACGTCGAGAACCGCCCTGCCTATTCCCTGATTGAACCCACAGCACAATGCGGCCGTGAGCATGAACCTTCCAACCCCCAACCTGCGATACCTTTGGGCTACAGTAAGATTGAGTACATATATCTCGTCTGGCAAAAGCCGGAAACATATATATCCTGCCAGCCATCGCGATTGACATCTGCGATGGAGATACCCAGACCGAAACCCAGAACATTGCTAATCAAGCCTGCCTTAGCTGTTACATCTGTAAATCCAAAACCCGGTGGCAGGTCTGCATCGGTAATCAATTCGTTTCTGTATAGTGTATCTCCGTAAAATGGATTATTCTGCTTTTTGTTAGAACTTAAAAAGCGGCTAAAGCCTGCATACTTCTGTACAGAATGGTTAAGTACATATAAGTCCAGGTCACC
>JAJRZR010000043.1 GCA_024275145.1 Deltaproteobacteria bacterium
AGAATCTTGGGACGGTATAAATGCCTAAACGAATAAGGTTAGATTGAGTGAGGAACGGTAAGCGCTCACAGGCACCGCATCTTTGCACGGTCGTGCCTGGCCGCATAGATAAAATGAGAAGGCTGATTCCCCTCGGCGAGCTATATTGGTAACATGCTCAAAATTTAACGCAGTCATGATGCTGCACAACAAAGGAGAATCAGCCATGCATAGTGTAACAATCGGAATGGATCTTGGCGACAAAAATCATGCCCTACATGTACTCGATCACGATGGAACCACCTGTTACCAGGGGAGTATTCCGAACAAGAAAGAGAGGGTGGAGGAGTTTTTCTCCGGTTATCCCGGGGCAACCGTTGCCCTGGAAGCGGGAACCCACTCTCCCTGGATAAGCAGGTTGCTTGAGGACTGTGGCTGTAATGTTTTGGTCGGCAACCCGCGTAGGCTGAGGGCAATATGGGACAATGACAGGAAAAATGATTACCGGGACGCCGAGATGCTGGCCAGAATCGCCCGTTTCGACCCAGCACTTCTCTATCCGATCAACCATCGTGGCCAACAGGCACAGGTTGATCTGGAGTTGCTGCAAGCAAGGGATATGCTGGTCAAGACCCGCACGTCCCTGATCAACCATATCCGTGGCAGTGTCAAGGTTTTTGGCGAGCGGGTACGATCATGCAGCGCCGAGTGCTTTCACCGCAAAGCCAAGGAAGATCTGCCAGAGGCACTGAAACCTGCATTACTTCCCATGTTGGAGATGATTGAACGGTTGAGTACCCAGATCAAATCCTATGACAAGACCATCGAGGAACTTTGCTGTACCGCCTATCACGAAACGGAACTTCTAATGGGGATAAAAGGGGTCGGCGCCCTGACCGCCCTGGCCTTTATCCTGGTGCTGGAAGACCCGTCACGGTTTAACAACAGTCGTCAGGTGGGATCTTTCCTCGGATTGACCCCGCGCCGGGATCAATCCGGAGAAACAGACAAGCAACTCCGGATCACCAAGGCGGGCAATTCTTATCTGCGCAGGCTCCTGGTCGGTGCTGCCCAGTATATTCTTGGTCCTTTTGGAGAGGATTGCAATCTCAGAAGATTTGGCCAGCGACTCTGCAACAGGGGTGGAAAAAACGGCAAAAAAAGAGCCGTCGTTGCCGTGGCGAGGAAACTGGCGGTGTTGCTCCACCATCTTTGGAGGACCGGGACAATATATGAGCCTCTGTACAAGCCATCCAGTAGGTTGGCAAAAGCGGCATAGGATGCATCAGTAGCGAACGCTAGAAGGAATGCAAGGAAAAAATTATGTCTTTTCATCACAAGGTAACGAGGTATGGCCAAGGTAAGGGAAGCAAAGGAAGTCTGATAATTTTTTCCTTGCATTCCTTTACGCTTATCGCTGACCTGTAAGTGAGCGAAGGGCGGAAGGCGCCCTTCCGGGCAGGACCCTCCGGGGGGAGCTCTGCTTCAAAAGGCTATTATGTGAGGTAGTTTGACCAACCGGCCATTTCATCCTGTTCCCTGAAAAAAGAACGTCCCGTCAGGAAGACTGCGGTAGTCCCTCAGGCCCGTCACAGCCAATGACAAATTTATAAGGCCGTCGCATAGATTGCAGCTTCCACGACGGACTTTACAATGCATCGGGCTTTTGGCTGAGCCCTTCAAAGAATGCGAATGGAAGCGTGACGTTACGGGGAGTAAAAGGAAAAAATGGTTCGCCACGTCGAACATTATCTTGACAAGCCTTCTCATGGAAGAGGGGCTATAGCGGCCCGGCACGCCTGCACAAAGCTGTGACACC
>JAJRZR010000044.1 GCA_024275145.1 Deltaproteobacteria bacterium
AACTCAAGTTGCATTTGTAGGCAAAGGGCTTGCGGGAACAACCCAGCGGGCCTCCTCTGGGGGTCCGCTATTTGCCCCCCTCTGGGGGGCTAAAGGCAAGGCCAGGTCCTTTGGGCCTGGCTGTTTACTTTGGAGCATCATGTCCTTCGTATATTATTGTTCCATCATCTTCATACCGGTCTTCATATGGAGCCCCAGGACGTACAGACATCAAAATAACAGAATGATCACCTTCAATTTGATAATTCATCCCTCTTTGCAGGCTCACCCCTTCTCGCCTGCACATTTCAATGTAGGGAATTATCTCGTTTGGCATCTTATCTCTTGGCTAACGACCAAGCTCACCTGCCGCTATGGAGCGCAGCGGAATAGCGGTCAGGTGCAGCGCCTTGTTCGGCCCTGCCGTTTCATTTTCCTCTTGCTTTTTGCTGGCGCTTATGCTACTTTTAGTCATCATTCAAAAGGGGGTAAAGTAAATGACAGACAATCTTTCTGAATTCTCTCTGGATTACCAAGCAACGAAAATTGGGCAATCCCAAATTATCCATGCTGATTGTTTTGAATGGCTCAGCCGTATTCCTAGCGGCTCAATTCACGCCATAGTCACCGACCCCCCCTACGGTGTTAAAGAATATGATTTCGACCAACTCGACAAACGCGAAAACGGGAATGGTGGCATATGGAGATTGCCACCAGCATTTGATGGCAATATTAGGTCACCACTGCCACGTTTTACAGCCCTAAACGAAAAAGAAAGAAAACAATTATATCGTTTTTTTCTCGAATGGACACGCTTGGTTATGAAGGCATTAGTTCCTGGTGCCCATGTTTTTTTGGCATCAAATTCTTTTTTGTCCCAGCTTGTCTTTTCTGCGTTAGTTGAGGGAGGGCTAGAATATCGAGGGGCGATTATTAGACTAGTAAGAACGCTACGAGGTGGAGATAGGCCTAAAAATGCTGAAAAAGAATTTGAAGACGTTTGCTCCATGCCAAGAGGGTGCTATGAGCCTTGGGGGTTATTTCGCAAACCACTACCTAAAGGCTTTAAAGTCAGTGATTGCCTCAAAAAACACTGCACAGGAGGTTTACGTAGAAAGATGGATGGATCGCCTTTTGAGGATGTTATCGAGAGTGAGCGAACCCCCAAGGAAGAAAAAGAAATTGCTAATCATCCCAGCTTAAAACCACAATCATTTTTACGAAAAATTGTATACGCTGCCCTGCCTTTAGGTGAAGGTATCATTGTTGACCCCTTCATGGGGTCTGGTTCGACAATTGCTGCTGCTGAATCTATTGGGTATACTTGTATTGGAGTTGAGAGACATATCAAATATTACAAGTTGGCTAAAGATTCTATTCCAAGGCTTGCATCCATTAACAAAGGTGATAATCAGCTTAGTATCTTTGCCTATTGACTGTAACATCATAAATCCAGTTGGCCTTCATTTTACTTACTCCACTTCTATTAACACTTGCTGTAATTGTCCTCCTGCTTGTTTTTGAACGTCCTGAGAAATTCCAGTCTGATTCTTCTAGCTTTGCAGCATAAACACCTTTAAATACGAACGACTTTGGGCCAATTCCGTTCTTTTTATCATTTGAAGTGTTGCTATCGAAATGAAAAACCATCAACCAAACAGCCTCAGGATTGTGCCCTTGCCAACCACTCGCGTGCCTAGAGGCTTTTATTTCAACACCTTCATTTGAATATTGCACAGAATTTTGAGGAAATTTGCCTGTCGGAATCAAATCTGGATGGCCATTATGATATTGGTTTTTTACAAGCGTCGGACAATATTTAGGAATACTCGCATTCATGAACTCGCCAACTATGCTACTGAAGTTTGCCGGCATTAAGAAGCTTTCTAGGCGAGGCATTCCCTTATTATACAGCTGTTTATTTATGAAGCCGATAAATGAAATAAACTCCTCCATAGCCTTAATAATGTGATCCACCTCAAGGCCATATGGAAGAGAGCATTCTCTATTAAAACATGAATGGCTAACTGGAACAGGATTGCACGCTTGTTCCTCTGTATTATTTTTCATCTTTCTCGGACGTTGAAAATTGATTTGGCCTTAATAATTGATGCGGTTCAACGCCGAGCACACCAGCTATTTTTTCGACATTTTTAGCAGAAATATTTTTCTCGCCTCTTTCTACTGCCCCGATATACGTTCTGTGCAGTTCAGCCAGTTCAGCCAATTTTTCCTGACTGAGTCCTAGTTGCTTGCGCAAGGCTCTGAGATTTTGCCCTATGGTGGTTAGTATGCCCGACATAATAAGCAATATAAACTTCGATGCACTCTATAAGTCTACAGACTATAAGTAGCATTGCGATTAGAATAGTCGAGCGGATTAGTGGCCGAACGTCTAAAGTCACCAGCAGACAAGACGCAAGGCCGAAGGCCGCAGCGGATTGGCGGTCTGGTGCACCCTATTGTTAGGCGACACAATTTGTAGTAAACACTTTTATGCAATCATACTTCTATTACTATAGTACCTGCAGCAAAATCATGTATTGCTCGCTTCTTGCTTGAAAAAATAATCGAAAAAAACGATATAATTCCCAAAAAAATCTTTACTATTATTCGGACATAGGCCTGAAAAAGAGAAATTCTTTCTAAATTAGCAAAATTTCGAACTCTAACTCCCATTATTTTTTGTCCCACGGTGCATTTTTTGCTCGTAAGCAAGGGCTCATATATAAAAAACATTGAAAGGATAATACTTATTCGTAATAAAATATCGATATTAGTATCATTAGAAAAAATATATGATGTAAATACCATCACAATCAGAATGACCATTCCATCTATGAAGGTTGCTAAATACCTCCTTACAATTGTTGGATATTTTATTCCGCTGTCACTAGTGGAAACATGGCGAACTTCTTCGGATATTTCTGGTTTCTCACTTTTTAGAAGCCATTCACCGCAATGCTTACATTTTATTGCTTCTGATTGAATCTCTTCAGCGCAATATGGACATTTTTTCATTTCAATGCCCTCCTTCCGTGGCCACTATAATCATTGTTGTCATTTGGAACATGCATAATACTGGACACCTTTTGCGACTCACACAAAATTATTTCCCTTTCTCAACTTTCACCAATAATAATGTAGGGGCGGACTTTAGTCCGTTCACCCCTCACCCCCAACCTCTCTCTCAGAGGGAGAGGAGAATTTACGAATATAAAAAGTGTCTAGTACTAAGCATATTGCGAAACAGTTGTCAACATGAAAACTAATCTATTGACGAATTTATTTGCGAATTCAAAAGGTGTACAGTAGAGACCTTTGCAAAATTGGTATTCAGCCCGGAACAGCCATTGCGGGGACAGGCAAAATCGCAGATTTTGCCTGTCCCCATTAGACAAAGCGTAGCGCTTGAACCACCGGCGCCACGTTTTGCAAAGGTCTCAGTACTAAGTGGAACATGATAAATTATCCTCCAACCTTACCTCTCGAGGCATACGACCTCTTTCCGTTATAAAGTAAACTGGAGAGTAATATGGCACATCTAATTGTTAGGCGATTCTATATGGCCTTCATTTCATGACATGCATAAGTTGTTGGCCAATATATGCACCGTATATAAATAAAGGGATAAAACCAAATACTCCACCAAGTGGAATAGCAATTAACATCATATAATCTTCTCCCCAAATTGTTCCTAAAAGAGCCAGCAACATTGTTGATGTCCATGAAACAAGGCCAGCAATAACTAAAAAACCAATTATTGTAAGAAAATTTGGTATAATTTGGATTTTATCGATAGGTAGATTAGGATATGCTGAGTGAAGAATTTCTAGAACCAAA
Source organism: Deltaproteobacteria bacterium (assembly GCA_024275145.1). Lineage (GTDB taxonomy): Bacteria > Desulfobacterota > Dissulfuribacteria > Dissulfuribacterales > QOAL01 > S143-34. The sequence goes on from JAJRZR010000044.1 coordinate 3,823, forward strand.
ATCAATGAAATTGCACCTGATACAAAAGTATGTAATGACTGAATTTGGCCAAGCACTGGGATAAATGCAAGGATTATAGTTGCAATAAGAATGATTAAAGCGGCCTTTATCATAGGCCAAGGTGTTGAAAATAATATCTTCCAAGGAAAAGACCAAGCAGCGTCTTCGGAAAATCCAAGCAGAATAGGGAACAAAGTAAATACAAAAATAAGGGTGGCCAGAGCTTGGAATACTGGAGTGATAAGCATTCCACCGAGACAGCCCACAGCTTCATTCTTTTCGCCAATTAAACCAAAAATCATTATGGGGCCTACCGAAATAATAGTGTAAATGAGAGCCGCCACATAAACTTCCCAAAACGTTAGAACTTTTAGACCCCCAATGATTGAGCTCCAGAACATTTATTTCTCCTTTTTTGCCTAACGTAAAAGCTTAGGTGCCGACATGAAGCAAGGCCACGCAAAGCGGGGCTGCAGCGGAATGGCGGTCACCTACAGCGACTTGTTCGGCCAACAGGCCGATTTGTATATAAAATCAACAAGTTCTTGCTTCATCTTCTGACTTCAAAACAGGTTCTATCTTGGACAGCTCTTCTTTCATCTGCTGTTCGGCTTGCCATAAATCATAATTCTGTTGCATCCTAAGCCACAATCCAGGACCATTACCTGCAAATCTGCCTATTCTAAGGGCCATTTGTGGAGTAATCGGATGGGTACAGGCTAATATCCGATGTAACTGTTGGCGGGAGATGCCAAGCCTCCTGGCTGCTTCAGTAACAGATATACCCAGAGCTGATAGTACGTCTTCACGTAGAATCTCTCCTGGATGAATCGGAGCCCTTTTTAATGGACGCTTTACAACATATTCTGCCATGATCACACCTCAGTGATATTGCTCCAGATCAACTCTTAGAGCATGGTCCCTTTCCCATTCAAAAGTAATACACCAGGGACCGTTAACGTGAATGCTATAACGCTTTGGTTTTCCTTTAAGACCATGAAAATTAAAACCTGGAATGTTCAACTCCATAAGAACCTCTGCCTGATCCAAAGCCTCCAGCCTCCTTAATATGCGCCTTTGCAGATCAGATCTGATTTTGGCAGAATGGCCTTTTTCAAACAATTCAACCAGCCCCTTGTGCTTGAAACTTTTGATCATATTAGCAGTGTATCCTATTTTGATACACTGTCAATTACCTTGTTACAAAACTATTGGAACCCACCTAATTTATAAGGCCGAACGATTTACATCAGCGGCTGGCAGCCGCAAAGCGCAGCGGCGCGGTTGACAGTCCGCTGGATGTGATTGTTAGGCTTATGCTGTTCATTTCCTTCCACTAATTATTGCAAAGTTCAAATAACGCCAGTGACAAGCTGTATGTTTGAAACCAGTTTCTTCTAGCCACGATAGTTGGTTTTCAATGGAGACCGGATGATCTTTTCCTTTATGTTTGTTATACCAAAACTCGTCATCCTCACCATTGGTTTTCATAAAATTTCGCCATATCGAATAATGCCATTCTGTTATGAATGGATCGTCATCGACGATGATTTCTCTGGCGATAAATATTCCATCTTCTGAGAGTGCCTCGTAAATAACCTGGAAAACAGACTTTCTTTCTTCATCAGTCAAATGATGCAAGGTCAATCCCGCCAGAACCACATCATAGCCTGACCCGACAGTATCCCTTTTGTAATCTCCCTGCTGAAAGGTGACCCGTCCTTCATATTTGCTTAATCTCTCTTGGCACAATAAAAGCATCTCTTCGGTTAAATCGAAGGCGTGTACATTCGCTCTCGGATACATTTCTAGAGCAAGCTCAGACAAACCACCTGGACCCGAACCTAAATCCAGCACCTTTATATCCTGTCCCTTGTCAAATGGGATCAATTCACAAAGAAATCTTTGTCCGGTTTCATATTCAGGAATAATCCGATTCATCAAGCCAGCATAATCACCGACCTGTTTTCTGAAATGCTCTTGTACTTGTTTTTCGTCCATGTCTTTCTCGATTTTCAAGCCTAACGTAAAAGCTTAGGTGCCGACATGAAGCAAGGCCACGCAAGGCGTGGCCGCAGCGGAATGGCGGTCACCTACAGCGACTTGTTGTGCCATTTTTTTCCTTTAATTCCCAGTATATCCACAAACTCCAGCCCGGGGAGAATTGACAACCGGAAGATACATCTCCTCTCCACATTCATGCTCTTCTGCACATCTAGCACATAACCATCCCTCACCTTCCCATTGACATTGTGTACAAATTATCTCTGCAGGATTTCTCTTACATTCATCGCATAAAATTATAGGCTGAGCATTACGTGCTACTATCATTATCTTTTGATTCCCCTTTATCCTACCTGCATATTTTGACACATATTTCACTGTTAGTTCTGTGGGTTCACCAAAATCATATGTATACTCGAGAATTACCCCTGGCTTGAAAATTTCATGTATTTTCTTCTGCATGCTTATCTCTCTATACATTCCAGAATACGCAAAGATGCTCATGTGACCACAGCATTCAACCCAAATATCTCGGAGAAAATTATCTAGATCTCTAAGACGTGCTTTTTCTTTGATAAGTATATGGAGAAAATAGTCTGCATTGTGACTGGCATAAATATGTAAGTAGTAAAGCTGCCTTGCCTTTACTTTCGGCATTGCTTGGAAGTGCTTGTCCAGACAACTTTTTATATGCCTACCTATTCCAGCTCGTGTAAATTTAGAGCCACATATCCTGCAAGTTGATTTATTTACTTGAGATTTCATTGCTTCTTCTATGTCTTTTTATGTCTTGGCACAACAGTTGTAATAGATGGAAAAAGTCCATTATATCGGCCTAAATAGCTGGACATATTTTCCAGTTATTCGGCTATAGAACCGATAAAAACGGAAATACCCATCCATCTTTGATTTTTTTGTGAAAAAATCCAGTTATCGTGATAGTATGTTAGCAGCTATGGAAAATCAAACAAAATTTTACCCTAATCCAAAATTGAAGCTCATGGATCAGGTACGTGAAGTACTTCGATATTACCACTACGCATACCGGACAGAGCGATCCTATTGTAGCTGGATACTTCGTTATATTCGTTTTTATAGAGGGAAGGTCCATCCTGCAAAGATGGGCGCAAGGCATGTAGAAAGGTTCCTTTCACATCTGGCAACCGACGGTGGGGTGTCCGCCTCAACCCAGCGTCAGGCCCTCAATGCCCTCGTTTTTCTTTACAGGGATGTGCTCCACAAGCCCCTGGGGGGCACTATTGCCCCCATACGCTCCAAGAAAACGCCAAGGCTTCCCACGGTCCTGAGCCAGGAGGAGGCAAAGGGACTTTTAATGCACCTTTCCGGCTCCCATGCCCTTATGGCAAAGTTACTTTATGGAGCGGGTCTGAGGCTCATGGAATGTATACGTCTTCGGATAAAGGACGTGGACTTTTCCAGAAACCGTATCCAAGTCAGGATGGGAAAGGGAGGAAAAGATAGATCCACTATCTTGCCTCAGAGTATAAGGGGTGAATTGTACTTTCACATACAGAGAGTAAAGGTACTGCACCAGGAAGATCTTGAGAATGGCTTTGGCGATGTCTATCTGCCCGAGGCCGTTGCAAGAAAGTACCCGAATGCCCCCAGGGAAACCGGATGGCAATACGTATTCCCTTCGAAAAGGCTTTCTAAGGACCCGAGATCGGGCAAGGTGATGCGGCATCACGTATTGGAATCAGGCTTGCAGAAGGCGGTAAAGCGCGCGGCGAAGAGGGCAGGAATCGACAAGCGAGCTACCTGCCATACTCTTCGGCACAGCTTTGCAACCCACATGCTTGAAAGAGGCATCAACATTAGAATCCTTCAGGAGCTTATGGGGCATACAGACCTTAAAACCACGGAGATCTACACCCATGTCATGGACAGGGACATCTCCAGGCTTTCTAGCCCCTTGGATGATTAGCCAGGGGGTAAGCCTTTTTCGGGAGGCCTTTTGTGTCTATGCATCACATTGCTTACCTTGACACAAAGGGCTGTGGTAGTTATCAGAGTGGGCTTATTGACGGCCCAGCCTCATAAACGATACGGTACTTGCCGGGATGATATAAATGGCTATATTTTCATGTTCAGGGGACCTGCCCAGGTTGCCAAACAGGCACAAATCCAGTCCATGGAGTTTGCTGGTCTGCCCAAGCTTCCTATCGCCGGGTAATTTAAGTTGCAAAGGTATGTCTCTGCCCCTCCACTTCGCGTTTTGGGCAAGTTTGCTTGTGGCTTCAAGTACCTGAACATCAAGATTGCTGGAATCCGCGCACTCCGGATGAAGCAGACGTTCTGACAGATTACACAACCAGCCACGGAAATGCCCTCGTTCAGCCAGCATCCTTTTTTCTAGGGGCATTTGACGTCAATCTGACATGAAATTTTGTGGTTTATAACGACATGGCCTTATCGAAGGAGGAAGTTATGCCCGTCTACGAATTTTATTGTCCGGACTGCCACATGATCTTTAACTTTTTCTCACGAAGGATCAATACGGAGAAACGGCCTGATTGCCCAAAATGTGGCCGTCCGAAAATAGAAAGACAGGTTTCGATCTTCTCGGTTTCCAAGGGGCTTAAAGAAGAGGATGACACGGGAATGCCTGATCTGGACGAATCAAGGATGGAAAAGACCATGATGGCCCTTGCCTCTGAAACAGAGGGAATAGATGAAGAGGACCCGAGGCAGGTCGCCCGTCTTATGAAAAAATTCTTCAATGCCACGGGTATGAATATGCCATCGGCCATGAAAGAGGCGATAAGCAGGATGGAAGCCGGTGAAGACCCTGAAAAAATAGAGGAAGAGATGGGTGATATACTTGGAGATGACGCTGGAGACGAACTTTTTTCTGAAATGTTGGGGAAAACCGGCCTCAAGGGGCTGCGAAAAAGATATATAAGGCCCCAAGTAGATGAAACGCTTTATGAACTCTAGTGCTCGCCTTCCTGGCATCCCTAACGACCCTGTAGACACATGTGGCTTTATAGGTGAAACGCCCTTTGAAGAGATCGGTTATCATAACTTCAATCGGTGGGGCGGCATCAGCAATCCACCCTTTAGCAGCCTTAACTGCGGCCTGGCCACTGGAGACAATCCTGCCTCTGTGGCTGAGAACCTGAAGAGGGTCCAGGAAAGGACTAAAGCACAGGGGCTCGTCCTTGCTGAACAAATTCACATGGCAGGAATCAAGAGGGTAACCGGAAAAGATGCCCTGAATTTTCACGCCATTGTCAAGGCCCCTTCAAAAATAAGGGAAATTAGAGGAGTCGATGGCCTGGTGACGAACATCCCTGGCATAGCACTGATAATCAAACATGCCGATTGCCAGGCAGTGAGTCTATTTGATCCGGTGCAAAGGGCCATTGGGAATATCCATTGTGGATGGCGCGGGAATGTAACAGGTATTCTCATGGATGCCGTAAGATATATGGAACAATGTTTTAGTTCCAATCCCCAGGATATCTGGGCGGCGATAGGACCATCAATGGGCCCGTGTTGCGGGGAATTCAAGGGCTGGAAGAGACTGCTACCGGTTGAATTTCATAGATTCAGAACATCTGGCAACCATTTTGATTTTTGGGGTATCAGCCGTGTACAACTCATGATGGCCGGGATACCGGGTAACCAGATAGCCCTCTCTAAAACATGCACTGTCTGCAACAAGGATTTCTTTTCATACAGACGCCGACACCTTACCGGACGATGTGCAACGGCAATCATACTTACTAATTGAGCAATCACAGGTTATCCCAAATTACGTACTCTAAAGACCGAACAAACACCCCTTCTTCCATTTAAAGCAGTTATCCCGGATTATGCAGCTCGAGAGTTTGCCGGAGATGCAAGGCATCAGGGGCGCAGACATACTTAGGTATTTCAAATCCCTGATAATGCAGCAGATTCGGCAAACTTGCTAGCTCCATAATCCGGGATTGAGGCCGAGTCACTGGCTGGATCATTACAGACCGCCTACTCAGGGCCTTGGGGATGGACCTGAGGTTACAGACAAATCTGGCCAACCTTGCTAGGCTCTTTACAGGATCTTTAGAAAATCGTCTCTAAAAATCTTTATGCGGCCGGTACTTTGGTACCGCATCTCGTGCTAAAGCCTAAATGAACTTACATCGCAGGAGGAGTAGTGGCACACCTTTTACATCACCCTCTATGGGCCCAGTTCTTGATCGTTACCCTGGCTGGCTTCATGATCGGTCTTGAAATGAAAAGTTACCGGATGCGCGTCCATCCGGACACCTCCAGGCAGATCGGAACAGCCAGGACCTATACCTTCATTGCCATCATGGGTTTTATCTTCCAGATGATAGGGACCGAACTCTATCTGATAGGATTTGTGATGCTGAGTGCCCACTTTCTGTTCTATTACTGGCACAAACTCCGCCAGGACCGGCTGGGGATTCTAAGTTTCCTTGTGGCCTCTCTGGTCTATGGATTTGGCATACTGATCAACCAGTTTCCGATCTGGATCTTCGCTCTGCTATTTGTGGCCGTCATCTTTATCCTGAACGCAAAGGCCCGCATCAATCTATTTGTTGAGGCTATCGATCCCCAGGAGATCGAAACCTTTGCCAAGCTGATCCTGCTCAGCGCTGTCATCTTGCCGCTACTGCCCAATAAACCCATCTCACCCTACTTGCCCATCTCAGCATTCAAGATATGGCTTGCAGTAGTGGTGGTGTCCTTGATCTCCTATGTGGGCTACATTCTGGAATCCTATTTTTTCAAGGCCAAGGGATACTTTCTCACAGGCATCCTGGGTGGCCTCTATTCAAGCACGGCCGCCACCATCGTCCTGGCGAAGAAAAGTGCCGAAGCCAGGGGTGGTGCCAACATCTTCGCCGCATCCATTATCATTGCCACTACAGTGATGTACCTCCGGCTTTTTGTGATCGCCTTCATCTTCAACCACACCATCGCAATCGACATTTCCCGAAACCTGGTGGCCCTGTCACTTTTGTCGGCAGGTATAGCATGGGGCTTCTATGCCAAGAGAAAAATCAAGGGCAAAGAGGACCCGATTACTACCCAATCGAACCCATTGGAATTACCCACAGCCTTTCTGTTCGCCTTTCTATTCGTAGCCATGGTATTTGTCACACACATCGTTTTACAGCATTATGGCAATACCGGGCTCAAGGTCCTTTCCTTCATCGTGGGATTCACCGATATCGATCCCTTTATCGTGTCTATACTCACCTCCAAATTCCGGATAACCACCACAGAGGCTGGAAGCGCCATCCTCATCGCTGCAGGAAGCAACAATATCCTCAAGGCCCTTTACACCTGGTTCTTCAGCTGGAAAAGAGCCGGGATGCACAGTGCTGTTACATTGATAATACTGGGTATACTGACCATCGCCGCGGGGCTTTTCCTGCCCCACTATCATCTGTGAGGGAAAGAATGAAAAAAAAGGCATTCGGACTCTGGAGTGCAGTTTTTCTGGGAATTGGGTCCATGGTAGGGGCCGGGATATTTATAGTCATAGGCCAGGCGGGTGCAATTGCAGGCAATCTCGTCTGGCTAACGTTCCTCATAGGGGGTATCATCGCATTGCTGAGCGGCTATTCCCTTTCCCAACTGGCCCTGCGCTATCCCAGCCGAGGTGGGATAATCGAATACCTGGTGCAGTGCTATGATGAAGGATTCTTTTCCGGTTCTATGGGGGTACTTTTTTATCTCTCCCAACTTGTGGCACTTGCAGCTGTGGCCAAGAGTTTCGGCACCTATGCCGCTACATATATGACCAGTGGGCATCAGATATGGGCCAACGTATTTGCAGTGGGAATTATTGCCCTCTTTACCCTTATAAACCTGGTGGGCGCAGCCTGGGTGGCACGCAGTGAAAATACCATAGTCGTTATCAAACTGACCATATTGCTGGTTTTCACCATTGCCGCCCTCTTTTATGTAGACCCCACACATCTCCGGCTCGCCGATGCTCCATCGACAATGAACCTCTTCTATGCCCTTGGACTGGTTTTTTTTGCCTATCAGGGCTTCAGCGTGATCACCAACAGCGTGGAAGACATGGTCAACCCCAGGAGCACCATGCTAAAATCCATGGCCGTCGCCATAATCATAGTAGCAATCCTCTATATTGGTGTATCTATCGTTGTCTTAGGGAATCTGTCCATGGATGAAGTAATCAAGGCAAAAGACTACGCATTGGCCGAGGCTGCCAAGCCGGCCTTTGGCAAATTGGGTTTCAAGATAATGGCCGCAACCGCCCTGATCGCCACAGCCAGCGCGATCAATGCTACATTATATGCAGTAAGCGAGATCAGCTATACGCTGGCTAAAAACGGGTCGTTACCCAAGGAATACGAATATCATGTATTCAATAATACCGAGGGATTGCTTATCAGTGCCGCATTGATCGTCCCTGCAATCCTGTTCATGACCCTTGATCAGGTAACCACCGTGGCCGCCATTGCCGTACTGCTGATCCAGGGTTTTACCCATGTGGGTCATCTCCTCAAACGCCGTGAAACCGGAGCCAATCCCCTGCTCATAATAGTGGCGATTCTCGGCATGTTTAGTGCCGCCTTTATCGCCATTGATTTTACCCGGAAGCAACTACCTAATATCATATATTATATATTTGGAGCCTTCTTCATGGCGTACATGCTGGAAGTGATATTACGATTGACTGTTGGCAGGATAATCAGAAAGACAAGCCGGCATAAAAATAAGATCCAATGAACCTGGATTGCCTCCCTTTCATCCCAAACCTTCCTGTCCCCTGGGGCGCAGCCTGGGACATATAGAACGTATGGAAGAGAGATACCCACTGTAGCCTTTCTACATCGTCTCCGGTGCAAGGCGTGGATTGGTTCGTGGAATTTCGAGATATGACAAAGATTCAAGATGAGCTTCTTGCACCTTGAGATATATATGGATGCAAAGATGCTGTTGAAATAGCTACATGGATACGTCTCCCAGCAGAAACACGGGAGAAATAGGACATGGATATCCTACAGGTATTCCCTGTACTTACTTTCTAGCTTGCCTCCTTGGCAAATTTACGGACTTCATGATCTGATTCCAAGGTGGGCAAGGCGTTGAAGATGCCAAGATTAATTGACAATTACCGCAAAAGACTATAAGAAAAAATTATTGAAGGTTCTTGGCCGGGTTGTTGATCTATAAGGAATTTCAAGGAAACTAGGTTGGCACCTGTTACGATCCTGGAGAACCGGGGGAAAGCCAGTCTGGACCTTGACCGTAATCGAAGAGGAGGGGATTATGAAAAGGGTATTCTTAGGTCTGCTTCTGCTTGGAATCACTTACTGTTTCATCACGGATTATGCCTTTGGTTTTGGCAAGGATATAGAAATATATTCTGGTGACATAAATATATTCGATGTAGATTATGGTAAGGATTCCGGCTACATTATCGTAGCCTTTCAAAAAAAGGATGAAGATGGAATCGAGGTATATCGTTCGCAGGACCACGGCTATACATGGCAAAAGGCCTCTGTTGACATCGCGGCCCCGAAGAATCTCTCCCGTATAAGGGTTTGTGCCGACAGCTCAGGCGACGCTGCAAGCGTATACCATGTGGATGAAAACGGCTATCTGTATGTCAGTTTCACCACATGGAGCACCGTACAGCCTGTAGTGGTCCTTGCCCCGATCAAGATCAGCGATACCCCCATCGTCGAAACAAGCTTTGACGTGGTGGACAACCCTACCGAGAACCGACGCATTGTCGTATGGTCAACAGGTACCGGCACCAACTCGAAACAACAGATGAAATACTCCTATGGACTCAGCTGGAGCAGCTGGGTAGACTGGTATTGGGATGGAGGCGGGGCAAGGGAGGACCTTGCCTATACCCCTGGCAGTTCGGATGGCTATATCCATTGGGTTTATAGTAGCCTTGAATATGGCTCCACCGAAGAGATTACATACTTCAGGTTCCCTAGCCTTGGCAACTTATATGACAAAAAGATCCGCTTGACCTCAAACAGCGTAAAGGACTATGACCCGAGGGTAGCTGGAGTTAATGATGACAATTCCACCGTATGGGTGGTCTATAACAGGGATGACGGAAACCACGAGATTGATCTCTATTACCGTTACAGTTTGGATGGAGGTGCGACTTGGCAGCCCAACGAGTACGCGGTCTCAAAGGTTACAGGGGTGGATGAATATATTGCAGATATAAAATTCTACAAATACTATCCGAACGGTTGGGTGGATATGGTCTATATCTATGATGATCCAGCGGGTGATCCGGTCAGGAAGGCCATCTGGTGTTATGCATCGGCCAGTGACCCCACAAACTGGCGTGGGAAATACACGATAAACGACCAAGACGTTCAGGCATGGCCCGAGGATAGCGCACCTAGGATCGTATATTCCCCAGGAGCGCCGGCAAGTGGAGGTGGGGTGGTATTTTCATACGCAGGAAGACACGGCCTCTATTTCGATGCTCCATGGAACCACACGCTCACGGTCACGGTAAGTGGATCAGGCAAGGTAGTCAGCTCCCCTGCAGGCATCGATTGCAGTTCGGATAACATTACCAACTCCACCGTATGCAATGCCTCCTTTGCAAATAATACAGCGGTTGCACTGAATGCAACGCCCATAGACGGTGACACCTATACATCTTATTTCATCGATTGGGGAGGAGATTGTTCTGGTTCCAGCACATCCTGCGCACTCTCGATGGATGACGACAAGAGCGTTACAGCGAACTTTGGGGCCCTGGGCATACCGGTATTTGCCCTGTCACCACCCACCAGCCAGGAGAGCTGGACCTATCCGCCGGTCGTAGATCCTGTAAAACAACCGTATGCCAAGGATTGCAGGCCCTTTGCTGTTGGAGATCTTACAACGGGTAATATCACGCTCAAGGTAGGGCTGCCTCCATTTGCAGATGCAGTGGATGTCTATCTCGGCCTTTATTTTCCGACGATTGATCCCGACAATGTCTATCTGATTACGACAGGGAATAATATTCAGCCGATATCAGCAGGCTTTACACCATTGAAGGCAAATGTCTCCGGTACGGATATAGACGAGACCCTGTTCAGCAACGTTTCCATGTCAGCATTGCCTTCAGGCACCTACTACATGTGTGTAATGGTAACCCCGGCGGGGACAACGGATTTGAGCGCTTACTACCTTTGGATTACATATTTCGTGGTCCCCTGAGCCCTATAGGTGCAGGCCCCCAAGGGCCTGCAGCCCGGTTAACCCGGGATAATCCTGGCTCAATTAAGATCCCCCAGGGAAACCCCTGATGTATTCCCATCGACCAGCCAGGTATCATCCCAAATTATGTACTTCAAATGCCGAACAAAAATATTGTTCCTTAAATTTCAAGATGTTATAAGCAAGGGACCGTTTTCGTTTTTTCACCTAAAAGGTGCAAGCAAAATGCAATGAAGTTGTTCGGCATTTGAAGCCGCAAGGGGCTCGAAAGTTTACCGAGTGCTGCTTGCCAAAGACCGGTATGACGTAGAATCCAGTCCAGGGTGATGGTTTCCATGTCACGAAATCCCCCGCGGATCTTTTTCAATCTCCTGAAATTGATCTCTGCACATGTTCAGCCTTGTGAACCGTGATCCTGGAAAGAAAACGGCTGATCATGCCTGGGAGGGAAACCTGGTAAGGCCGACCAGCTTTTGAAATACCTTTATGGAGGTGTATCCCCTCGGAGTAAATGTCAGGCTTGCAAAGGGCATTGCCTGTGTTTATGGTATTTAAAAAATGTGGACCCGCCTGGATAAAGCAAGGGAAAGGAGTTTTAATTGACACTGATTCAGATTGCCTTGGCAATAGCTACTATTTCCTTTGTTTTCCTTGTTGTCTATATAATAAAATTGACGAAGAGCGTTCAACAGACATTGAAGGTGGTCAATGAAGCGTTCAGCGGCGGAAAGGCCGGGATGGACAAAATTCTGGGACAGATTGAACCGGTCGTAGCCAATCTCTCCCAGCTTGAAGAGATGACCAAGGAACTCATGTCAGGTCTGGACGGGCGCATCGCCAGACTTGAGGATGAGGTGATCCCTTTGTTGCAGGATTTGAGAGAAACGGCCAAGGCATATCAACGCCTGGAGGAGGGCCTTGAAAGGCGGATTGAACAGGACGTGCCCCCGCTTCTTGAGGATCTCCATGATATAACGGGAGATATAAAGGAGCTGACCAGTGACATCAAGGGCAAGGTCGAACAGAGCAAGGCCCTTTTTGATGCCGTGAGGGAAACCGGAGAGACGATGCGGGTCGTTACTGGCATCGTCCGTTCCGGGCTTTCCGGGTTGGCGGTTCAACTGGCCAGCATGGCCGTTGGGGCCAGGGCCTCGCTGGAGTTTATAGCTGATAACCTTACCACTAAAGGAGGTGGCAAAAGATGAGTTGCGAAGGAAGATTTTCTGCTGGTAGTGTTGCATTGTCATTTTTACTTGGAAGCGCTGTCGGGGCTGGTCTCGCGGTCTTGCTGACACCCAAATCCGGTCCAGAGACAAGGGAATTTATACGGGAACAGGCCTATTCCGCTCGTGGCGAGGCGCTCAAGGTGGCCGATGACGTGAAGGACAAGGCCTCTGAACTTTTGGATAAGAGCAAGGAGGTTGTTGAGCAGAAAAAGGCAATCCTTGAATCGGCTTTAGAGGCCGGGAAGGCCGCCATGGAGCGTGAGAAGGAACGTCTGATTGCTAAGATCAAGAAAGAAGAGGAAGAGGGACTGGCCGGAGAGGCAACGGCTGGGGAAGGCCCCGAGGCATAAGGGAGAGAGTTGGCCTTATATTATAGCGGGAGCGCCCCCTGTTCATCCCTGAAGAACGCCAACAAGCATGGTATATGAAAGGGATGAACAGGGGGCGCTCCCTGATAAGGACTGTGGCCGCGCACCATATAGGCTTCCAGCATCAATTTTCTATTATGCAGGCCCTTGTTGGCTGAGCCAAACAGGATCTTGTTGCATTGGAGATCGTGGAAAGTTGCTGGGCTGTCTCTGCAGGCTCAAGGCAATTTTACCCCCTTCGTCCAGCCGAGTTTTTCCCTCAGTATACTGAAATAATCCCTGGCAGGGGACTTGATCAGCTTCAGGTAGCCTTCCGCCTTTTTGATTTCGATCCGGTCTCCCTCGCGGAGGCTGTGGCCTATCTGTCCGTCCATGACCAGGCTTATTTCCTCTGGTTCGTAGTCTATTCTTATGGAAATATTCCTGTCTGCCGACAGGAGCAAGGGGCGGGCACTCAATGCAAAGGGGCATATCGGAGTAAGAACGAATGCCTCGATTGCCGGGTGCAGGATGGGGCCTCCGGCAGACAGATTGTAGCCGGTCGAACCAGTGGCCGTTGAGATAATGAGGCCGTCACCGCGGTAGACCGTGAGAAACGAATCACCTGCCCAGGTCGGTAGCGTGATCATCTTCGCCAGTGCCCCTTTGGTTATGACCGCCTCGTTCAATGCATAATATGTCGTTGGCCCGTCACCGTTTCTGTTCAGGGTTATGGCCAGCATCATCCTTTCATCCAGTTCGAAGGTGCCGTTCAACATATCTTCGAGGGCCTTTTCCATCTCATCCATGTGGACCTCAGTCAAAAAGCCGAGCCCCCCTAGATTGATGCCCAAAAGGGGTATTCCAAGCTGGTAGGCCTTGCTGGCGATATGCAGCAATGTCCCGTCTCCTCCAAGCACAACTACCGCCTGGCTTTCCGGCACAACCTGCCCAAGGGTTATCTTGACACCGTGTTCACGCAGAAATCTTGAAAGGGCCACAGCCGCCTTCCTAGGGCGGGCGGCCCGATGTTTAATGATCAGACTGATGTGCTTTATCATGTGGCTTGGAGATTGGTGTCGGTCTTTTGGGATCAGGGGCCGACGATCACCAGCACGTAGGCCTCGGTATTGAGGAATTTCTTTGCCGCATCCATTACCTGATCACTGGTGACCTTTCCTATCTGCTTAATGTATTCTGAGGAATAGTTGTAGCCCAGGCCGTAGAGTTCATTGAGCGCCATATCCATGGCCTGTGCGCCGTTTGTCTGAAGGCCTATTTCGTATCTTCCAATCAACCATTTCTTTGCCCTTTCCAACTCATCGTTGCCTACTGGCTCGTCCAGAATCTGGTAGATTTCCTTCCAGAGGGCCTTTTGTGCCCTGCTTTTCTTCTCAGGGGCACAGGCGATATAGAAGGCAAAGGAGCCATAATCCAGCCCGAGGCCAAGAAACGATGTGACCGAATAGGCAAGGCTTTTCTTGTCCCGCAGATCGGTGAAGAGGCGACCGCCCTGGCCGGACAATATTGCATTCAAGACCTCCAGTGAATAGCGTTCAGGGCTACTGATAGTGGTTCCAGGGAATCCAAGTACTATATGGTCCTGTTGTTTTTCCCTTTTAAGGTTCAAAAAACGTGGTGAGTCAAGTGGTTCAGGGGCAGGAGGGGTGGGGAGCACGAAGTCTGTTTCTGCCTGCCAACCTCCAAACAGGGTCTTGATCTCGGAGATGACCTCATCGGTGTTTACGTCTCCTACTATTGATAAAACCCCACGTTCGGGGACCGCGTAGTCCTTGTATGCCTTCTGGAGATCTGCAGCCGTCAAGGTCTTTATCGTTTCGACTGTGCCAAGAGGGTTCATGCCATAGGGGTGCGGTGAAAACAGAAGCCTGTTGAATTCCCTTATGGCCACCCCGGGCAGATAATCTTCTTGCTGCCTTATCCTTGCTATTATGAGTTGCCTGAGTTTTTCGACTTCGTTCGTGGGGAAGGTCGGGGTGAGGACGATCTCAGTAAAAAGGCCAAGGCCTTTTTCCAGGTTCTGGGTAAGGAAGCGGCCTTGCAGGCCAAAGGTGTTCTGGCCGGAAAAACCGCTGATACTTCCGCCCATACCGTCGATCATCTCTGAGATCCCAAGGGCACTGTGGGAATCGGTTCCCTTGGTCCAGGCCCTTGCAAGGAAATTGAAAAGGCCGTTGTTCTTGGGCCGTTCATACCTGACTCCCCCGGGGAATACAAGCCTTACGGCCACAGTTGGGACCTCTGGCGCCTCGAGAATCAGAACGGTTAGGCCATTTGTGAGGGTAAAGCGTCTGACCGGCCGCACCAATATGCCGGCGCCGCCTGCCTCGATTCCCGAGGCCTCAAGCTCTGCTTCCTGGGCGGTGATCCCCAGGTCGTCAACGGTAAGTGCAGGGATATGGCCTTCAGGGGCTATGAGACTTACTGAAAAATTTTTCCGTCCCAAATACTTGCGGGCTACCCTCTGGATATCTTCGGCACTTACCTTTCTGATCCTTTCCAGGTATATCCTTTCTGCCGCTGGGTCGCCGGCCATGGTTTGAAAGAGCCCCAGTTTTCTGGCCTCTCCCTCCATGGTCTCCTGGCTGTAAACGAAGCCGGTCTCCACCTGTATCTTTGCCTTTTCCAATTCTTCGTCAAGGACCTGTTCATTCTGCAACCGGTAGATCTCCTTAAGGATTTGGGATAGGGCAGGCTGGATGTTTCCAGGATCCAGGGTGGCGGTTACCTCAAAAAGCCCTGGGCCAGCCGGAGTGAAGGCCGAGGCATCGATGCTGTGGACCAGTTGCAGCCTTTCCTTGAGGGCCTGTGCAAGCCTGGAGCTATCGCCCCTTCCAAGCAGGGCTGCCAGGACGTCTATGGCAGGCACATCAGGACCATTGAAGTCAGGAATGCCGGAAAAGGCAATGGCCAGGTATCCCTCGTTTATGTCCATGGCCTCTGCTGATAGCCTGGGTTTTTCTTGGGCGGGTTCCGAAGGTTCCTGGGATGGTTCTGCCGCAATGGCCTCAGCACCTCCGAAGGTATCCCTGATCAAGGATAACGCCCTGTTAGACTCTACGTCGCCTGCAACCACGACCGACATGAGCGCTGGCCTGTATCTCCTGGCCATATAATCCAATATATCCTGCCTGGTAAAGGACTTGACGGTCTCAGGGTACCCAATTACCGGTCTGCGGTACGGATAGACCTTGTAGGCGGTCTCCATGAGCATTCTGTACAGTCTTGCCTGGGGGCTGTCCTCCCTCATTCGCATCTCTTCCAGAACGACCTTTTTTTCCCTTTCGAGTTCCTTGCTGTCAAATGTGGAATGAAAGACTGCATCCGATAGTATATCGAGGGCCGTATCCAGATACTGCTTGGGGACGACGCAGTGATATACCGTGTAATCCACTGAGGTGTAAGCATTGATGGTGCCACCCACCGATTCGATGGCCCTGGCCAGCTCACCTGGTCCTCGTTTTTTCGTGCCCTTGAAGATCATGTGTTCAATGAGATGGGTAATTCCAGCCTCTTTATCGGTTTCATAGGCACTTCCTGCCTTAACCCATACCTGGACTGCGACCACAGGTGCCCGGTGGCTTTCCTTGACGATGGCATTAAGGCCGTTTGGCAACACGACCTTGCTGAGCCCTGGTAAGAGTTCCTTGGCCCTGGAGGTCAGGGGAAAGGCTGCGAGCAAGCAGATAGCCGCCAACAGAAACGGTACGAAGGTTTTAGTGGTCAGAAGCATGTCGGGAGTTCTCCTTTATCAATAAACTTCTGTAATATCAAGAAGATATAGGGTTGTGAAAATTTGGACCGCTGTCTTATTAAGCCTTGACAGAATGTGTGAGTTTTGGTACACGTCCATATGTTATATATCTATCCTATATATTCGACTGGTTATAAATATCTTTATTTTCCTATGGGCGCAAGCAGTTCCGGGGGAGCAGCACCACAAGGACCGGTTGAATCATGCCTTTAAATATAAATAACTTGGGGAGGAGCTTTTGAATGGGTGAAGAAAGTGTCTTCGCTAGCAAAGTCAAGGGACTGTACAAGGCCTTATGCCAGACGGAGTGGAATGCAACTACTGCGGGCATAATAGTCGGGCTTCTGACTATTTTGATAATGGCCTGGTGGCGTCCATGGGGCGCAGTCGGTGCTGTCAGAAACTGGGGAGACTGGGTCTTATATGGGATCGCCCACATGACAGGGAGCGATTGGGGATTCCTGGGCCTTTTTGACGAACCCCCGAAACACTGGCTGCGGAGTTCCGGTTCGGTAATAGGGATTGGTTTCGTAGCAGGTGCATTTCTCTCTGCAAACCTCGGCAACGATTTCGCTCTTCGTTTTCCACCAATTTTAGAGCTGGTCAAGGCAATGGTGGCAGGTATCTGCATGGGCGTCGGTGCTGCACTGGCAGGCGGATGTAACGTGGGCGGGTTCTATTGTGCCATAGGCAACCTGGCGGCCAACGGGTTTACCATGTGGCTTGGCCTCGTCATAGGTGTTATCATCGGCCTGAAGTACATATATTGGGAGATGGAACACATTACGTGGGGGAGCGGGGGCGCAAAAACCATTGATTTTCCTTACGCACTAAAGATCATCATTGGAATTATTACCCTTGGCCTCCTCATATGGGGCGCATATCAATACGCTGGAAGCGATAGCGATTATGTGGCCTCCTTGAGTGGTATATTGATAATCTCCGCTGGCCTTGGTTATACGATGCAAAGAGGACGCTGGTGTATGGTGCAGGGCTTCAGAGAGCCTCACATGACCGGTGATTGTAAGATGGCCAAGTCGGTAGCGCTCAGTATTGCCATCGTTGCGGTAGGGGCCGTTGTTCTGAAATACGGGGTTCCGGTCAGGGCCGATGGTGATCCGGTCCTTGCCCCGATCAACTACGTTCGAGGCACTTTTGGCTGGGGCTCCATCGTGGGAGGCATGATCTTTGGTTTTGGGGCAATGCTTGCCGGTGGTTGCGGTACCGGTACGCTCTGGCGTGTAGGCGAGGGCCAGATAAAGCTTTGGTTGGTAGTGCCCTTCTTTGGCATTTCCAATGCCATCATGGATGCCTGGTTCAAAGACAATGACTTTGAGGCCGATGGCGTACTCGGTAAATATGTCTATCTTCCAGATACGTTCCTGGGATATGGAGGTACCCTGGCCCTTATCTTCATTGCCATGTTGCTATGGTATCTGATCGTAGACTGGAACGAAGATACAAATAAGCTTTTGGTTGAAATGTAGAGTGCTGTTCAAAAATCTGGTTAACCCTTTGGCAAGACTATCTAAATTAAAAAGGAGGAGTTATGAGCGAATACAAACAAGCCCCGGAAGGTTTGCAGGTAGCGAGGACGCTGGATGCAAAGGGCCTCAGCTGCCCGATGCCGCTTCTTAGGACCAAGAAAGAGATAGAAAAGGTCAACTCTGGTGAGATCCTTGAGGTTCTGGGCACCGATCCTGGTTCCCGTAACGATATCCCGGGATGGTGTGCCCGTGCAGGCCATGAGTACCTGGGGGAGAAGGAAGACGAAGGTTTCTTTCATTTCTTCATAAAGAAAAAATAGGTTTCTCGGTCCCGGCGATTAAAAGCAGCCATTTTAGATACATTGTATGTATCAAGATGGCTGTATGGCAATATTAAGACCAAATATTAAGGGAGGATACCACGGATGTCAGCCGATCCAAACAAATTGGGGATTTTTGTCACGTCTCCCCAGCACATGCGGCATATTTTGGGCATTACCCATGCCGCTGTCAGGGCTGGGAAGAAGGTTCAGGTATTTTTTACATTCAAGGCGATTCACCTCACCAAGCACCCGGATTTCGTAAAGCTTGCCAACCTCTGTGATATTGAGGAGCTTGCTATCTGCGCCGATAGTTATACCTGCGAGGGATATGACGTAGAAAAGGATGTACCCAAGGGTTTGGTGCCCCGTCAGATGCGTACCCAGGCATTTCACGGCGCGATCATTGATGAATGCGGTAAATATATAGTTCTTTAAAAACGGAGGCTTAAGAATGGAGTCAAAAAAGATATATTTCCTTTTAACCAACAGGATGTACGCAGGAGATGCCGTGCGTTCTTCCTTGGGCCTCGCCATAGAGAATCATTACTCCTACCCTGTCTTCCTGCATGAGGAATACCCAAGGTTCTCCAACTACGTGACAGAGAACATAGACTGGATCAGGGATATGGAAGGTGATGCATTTACTGTTGACGCGGATTCACCCGAGGGCGTGGAATTGACAAAAATTTCCCTGGAAGAGCTTGGGGAAAAACTGCGTGAGGCAGATTTTATAATTCCTTACGGCCTGCCAAAGCAGTCCAAGACTCCGCCGCCGGCTTGCTCAGAAGAGTAGAGGGGGGATATCAACATGAGTGAAGAAAAAAAGATGAAAATATTGCAGGTGTATCGTTCCGAGCCCTGCGAAAGCGTAAAGAAACTTGTAGAGATATTGAACAGGGACAGGGATGCCATGGAATTCAAGCTGTATGTTGGGGATCCCAACTATGACAACCTGGTCGAGATGATTTTTGAAGCGGATCAGACCGTATGTTGGTGGTAGTTGCCAATTAAAACTTGAAGGCAACTCCTCAAGGTTTTGTCTATATGTATGAGCAGATGAAAGGCCCCGCTGGTATCTATCCAAGGGGCCTTTTTTATGCCCCTTCAGTCTCCAGTATGAATTGCCTTGCCGCCAGGGCCATGGTGACATCCCTGGTCTTTTCCTTCTTTATGTAAAGCATCGCTTCCTTGCCAGCGGCCAGAATAGCGGATGGCTCGGCGACACCTGATGCGCCAACGGCCTTGAGGGCGTGGATGGAGATACCCTCCAGGGGAACAGCATTCAGTTCGTCTGCCGGGAAAAAGACTACTTCCATTTTCCAATCCCTTGCCAGTGCGGTTATGCAACGTTCGTCTCTCTTTGCATCAATAGTTGATATACAGAAGATGGTGTCCCGGCTGATATGGTGCCTTGCAAGGAATGCCTCAACGGCCCTTTCCAGGACTAGGGTGCTAGTGCCCCGGTTGCAGCCCAGTCCAAGGGCAAAGATTCGTGGATAGAGACGAAGGATCTCACGCGATGCAGGGGGGGAAAGGAATGGAGATATGATAACATGGGCCTTTTCCCTGTCAGGTACCAGGTTCAACCCGTGTGGGAGCCCACTTACATGGATGATTGGATCCACAAAGACATCAGCGGAACCATGGGCCACGATATGGGCAGAGGCCGTCTTCACCTTTTCCCATGAATCAGGAACAAGCCCTTGATGCCTTACCCACAGGTCCAGGGAAACCAGGCCCAGGGCATCCGAGGCCGTGGTTATTACGGGATTCATGCCCAGCCCTTTCGCGATTTCAATGGCAAGCCTGTTGGCACCGCCGATATGGCCCGAAAGCAGGCTGATGACATTGCGCCGGGATTCGTCCATCACTACCACTGCCGGATCATGGAACTTGTCTCCAATCAGGGGGGCGATGACCCTGACCACTATCCCGACAGCCATGATGAAAATCAGTCGATTTCCCCTGGCCCAATATCTTTTGAATCCCCCCTTTGCCATTATCCTTTTGTAGGAAAGCAGCTTGGGATGAGAACCAGGGCCAAGATGCCGCGCCACCTTCTCTGCCAGGGCCTTTCCTCCGGGTGTGATATATGTGATCAGGGTGATAGGGGAGGCCGGCCGGTCTTCAAGGTGAGGCATCCTTTCCGGGTCTGCCCTGCGATAGCCATGGGAAAAACCAGGATGATAGAGTAGTGATCTCTTTGTTGCTGTCTTACTGTCCTGCCGCAGTGCGTCGCCTACCAGGATGACAGCGGTTTTTTTGATTCCTGTGTCTTCTATTATCTTTTTTAGATCCTTGAGCCTTCCAACATATGTCCTTTCTTCTGGCCAACTGACCTTTTCCAGAACAGCTACCGGGGTTTCAGGTCCGTATCCCCCGGTCAACAGTTTCTTTTGGACCTTTTCAATGTGACCAACGCTCAGGTAAAGGATCAGGCTGGCCCCAAGGGCTGCAATCTTTTCAAGCTCCTCCGGGGCAGGCACAGGCGTGCGACCGGAGGCCCTGGAAAATATTACGGTCTGGCTGATGCCTGGAACCGTCAATTCCCTGCCCAGGCTGGCTGCAGCCGCAAGACCTGCAGTTACCCCGGGAACAACAAAGAAGGGAATATCCTGCAAACGAAGCCGATGGATTTGTTCGTGGATGGTGCTGTACAGCGTTGGATCGCCGGTATGGAGCCTGACGACCCGTTTGCCCGCAAGTACATTTTTTGTAATCAGGGAGATGACCTCTTCCAGGGTCATGCCCGCAGAGTTGAAAATTGTTGCCTTAAGCCCTCTTACCAGGGCGGAAGGGATCAAGGAGCCGGTGTAGATAACCAGGTCCGCCTCTTTGAGCAGGCGTCTGCCCTTGACGGTAATCAGACCAGGATCTCCTGGGCCTGCGCCCACGAAGGCAACCGGATATATTGTTTCTGGTCGAGGTGGATCGTCTGTAGACAAAGGCTAGCCCCCCGAAATGGCCCCTGCCATTTTGAAGATTGGAAGATACATGGCCACGATTATCGAACCGATTGTCCAACCCAGGAAAACGATCATAAATGGCTCGATCAGGCTGGTAAGTGCATCCACCGCGGTATCCACCTCCTGGTCATAAAAGTCAGCGATCTTGTTCAGCATTTGGTCCAGGGCACCGGTGGTTTCACCCACGGATATCATCTGAACCACCATGTTGGGAAATATGCCACTTTCCTGTAAGGGCGCGGCTATGGTCCTGCCTTCACTTATACTTGCCCTCACCCCCTTTATGGCCTCTTCCACGATCTTGTTACCAGCAGTGCCAGAGGCCACGTTGAGGGCCTCTATTATGGGGACCCCGCTGTTTATGAGTGTGCCCAGTGTCCGGGTGAATTTTGCCACTGCCACCTTCCTCAGGAGGGGCCCAAAGACCGGTGCCTTCAATATCAGCCTGTCGACGATCTTTCGCCCGGATTTTGTATTGTAATACTTTTTGAACAGGAAGATAGATACCACAATTCCTGCCACCATGACAAGGAAATAGGACTTCACGAAGTCACTCAGGTTGACAACCAACTGGGTCGGAAGGGGTAAGGCCTTGCCGAAGTCGGCGAACATCTTCTGAAATACGGGGATGACAAAGATAAGGATAACGGCCAGGACCAGGAAGGCAATGGCAAGTACGATGGTCGGGTAGGTGAGGG
This sequence comes from Deltaproteobacteria bacterium, assembly GCA_024275145.1. Lineage (GTDB taxonomy): Bacteria > Desulfobacterota > Dissulfuribacteria > Dissulfuribacterales > QOAL01 > S143-34. Next base: position 25,853 of record JAJRZR010000044.1, read on the forward strand.
CGCCCTTGACCTTGCTCTTCAACGCTTGGGCCTTTTCCATATAGGCCGCAAGGCGGCGGAGTACCTCGTCAAGGATGCCGCCCATCTCTCCTGCTGCCACCATGTTGCAAAAGAGCCTGTCAAATTGCTTTGGGTGCTTTTTCAGCGCATCGGCAAAGGTGGCACCACTTTCTACGTCGGCCTTTATCTCTTGAAGGATCTTTTTGAGTGTCGGGTTGTCTTGTTGCGTTGCCAGGATTTCCAGGCCTTGGATCAAGGGCAGGCCGGCATCGATCATGGTGGAAAGCTGCCGGGTAAATATTACAATATCCTTTGTTTTGACCTTGGGTTGCAGGAACGATATGTTTTCAAACAGATCCTTTGGTTTGGTCTTGATCTTTGAGGGTGTTATACGCTGTCTGCGAAGCAGCAGCCTTGCCGCCCGTTCATCCTGGGCCTCGATTTCACCCTTACGTTTTTCTCCAGATGTAGTGGTTCCTTCCCAAACAAAAACCGCCATGGATGCTCCTTGGTCAACCTTTAATGGGGATCGTACCCCCAAGATCTCAACCCGTTCCATTTATGGGACACGTGCCTTCCAAAAAGGATATTGGCCCTTTGGAATGCAAGGGGAACGAGGGAGGTATCATCTCAAACCCCTGTCGATGGTTTTCAGGGACAAATACGGGGACGATCCCATTTCCAGGTAGTAAAAATGCAATAATGGGGCCTTAAAAATAGAATCGGCCAATAGGCATAAAAACTTTATGGACCATAAAAAGCCGGATTTCTATAGCGCTTGAATTTGTTATAGGTAGCAAGGTAGAAGGCGCAGATATGCCTGGGTGCTTCACCCCCTGAGAATTCAGCGGATCTGGTAGGGTTGCAATCCCCTTGCGGCATCAAACGTCTTGCCATCGGGCCGTGTTTTCAATGCCCTTGGGCTACGGCGGAGAAGGGTTGGGTTTGAAGCCGTAGACTTTCGGGGCCGCAAGGCCGATATCTTACAGGTGGCCCTGGGTCATGTCTTCACGATGGCTCAGAAAAACTTGAACCATGCTTCGTGTGCCTCCTTCAAAGAAAGACCCGGTATTAGATAGACCTTGTTTCTGGATTTGGCACCGGAGTGCAGGATAATAATCGACTTTGGCACCTTAAATATTTTTGACAGAAATTTTTGACAGGCCTTGTTGGCTGCACCATCAACTGGCGGGGCGTTGACCTTCAGCTTTAGCCGGTTTTCGTAGACCCCGGCCGCTGCAGTCCGTGTCGCCCTGGGCTGAACCCTTAGCCTTACGAGTATGCCTTCCTTGCCTTCCTCTAGGAAGGCAAGGGATTTCCCCAATGTTTCAGCCTGTTTCACGGCAATGTCTCAAAAGGGTAGGGCCAAGTTGCTGGACTTCATTGAACATTTTCAGGAAGGAGGATATATCCCCCCTTTTGACAATGCCTTCCAATTCCATCGCGTATCGGCTGAAGGTCTCTATGGCCTTGGGACTATGGGGATTGTCTAGCTGTATGGCAGCGTAGAGCTTAGGGTCCTGAAGGCAGAGCCTGGCTACGATGTTCATCTGCCTTTCAAAGCTTGGTGTGGCCAACTCAAGGATGTGCCTGATGTTGATTTCTTCTTCTTCCAGCGACTTGCCCAGGCAGAGCAGGATGAAATGATTGAGGGCCTGGACCCAGGCCATGGCACGGTCGTGTTCCTCAGGGGAAAAGATCGTGGTAAGCGCACCTTGCTCATCCAGTAGTCCCTGCCACCACTTGAGCCATTTGTGGCCACGTCCTGGGCATAGGGCTACCCGTTTGCCTTCTATGCCTTTTTCTCCAGGGCCGAATAGTGGGTGGGTCCCCGCAACTTCACATTTTGAGTTTTCGAGCATGCAGGCCACCTGTTTTTCTTTGAGCGAGCACAGATCCGTAAGAAACCCGTTCTCTGCCATGGCCGGTGCTACCTGGGTCACCACCTCTGGAAATACATCCATGGGCACTGCAAGTATTACGACCTGGCATGATTCAGCAAGATCCGTTGCCTTAAGCTCTGTGTCTACGTCAGAGACTAGGACGGTGAAACCGCATCCGCTGAGGAATTTGTCGAACCACTTTCCCATGCGGCCAAGGCCTCCTACTATTCCGATGTTTATGCCCTCATTCATGTATTTCTATGGCCCATTTCCTGAGTAGGTGATCAGCCAGCACAAGCCTTACCATGGCCTCGCATACGGGAACTATTCTTGGTATCGCGGATACGTCGTGTCTGCCACCTATGTTGATTTTGATCGGTTCACCGTGGGTATTGATCGTGTCCTGATCCCTTGAAATAGATGGAATAGGCTTGATCGCCGCCCGGGCTATTACAGGCTCGCCGTTAGAGATGCCTGCCAGGATTCCCCCCTGCATTGTTGGTCAGGAAGCCTTCTGGAGTTATCGGATCGTTGTCCTGTGAACCGAGAAGCCGTGCGGCCCTGAAACCGGCCCCTATTTCGGCCCCCTTGACCGCCCCGATGGACATGAGGGCCTTGGCCAATTCGGCATCCAATTTGTCAAAGACCGGGTCTCCCAGTCCTGCAGGTACCCCCGTGGCCATGGTTTCGACTATGCCACCTATCGAATCCCCGGAGGCTCTTGCCTCTCTGGCCCGCTCTTCCATCGTCTTTGCAGCATCCTGGTCAGGACAGAATAGCCGGTTTAGCCTTACCGCATCAAGATCCACTTGTCTGGCTACTATGCCACCAAACTCTATGGTATACGATAGGACCTCTATGCCGCAGGTATCAAGCAGCACCTGGGCCACTGCGCCTGCTGCCACCCTTGCTGCGGTCTCCCTGCCGGATGCACGGCCACCGCCTCGATAGTCGCGGATGCCGTACCTCTTGAGGTAGGTATAGTCGCCGTGGCCTGGCCTGAATACATCCTTTATGGCATCATAGGAACGGCTCCTTGCATCCTTGTTTTCTATCAAAAGGCAGATTGGAGTCCCGGTAGTCATACCTTCAAAGACACCAGAGAGTATCCGTACCTTGTCCGGTTCCTTCCTAGGGCTTTCGGTTATGCCGCCCTTGCCTGGTCGCCGTCTGTCCAGTGCCTCCTGTATCACGGACTCATCAAGTGGAAGACGGGGGGGGCAACCATCAATGACGGCGCCAATGGCGGGGCCATGGGACTCCCCCCAGGTAGTGACCCTGAAAAATGATCCAAAGCTGTTTCCTGGCATTGTTCCCTATCCCTTTTAAGAAGGATCTGTTTCCCGTTTGGCAATCCTGGCGATCCAAGCGGCAATTCCTTCTGGATCCTTGCCGGTCGTATCTACAGCGAAGTGGGAAAATCTTTGGTATAGGGGGATCCTTGTCTCTAGGACCGTTCTTATCTCCTCTTCAAGATTCCTCCCGGAAGAAAGAGCAGGTCTCTGTTCGCCGGACTTTTCATCCGCCCTTATACGCTCAATTATATCCTGTGGCCTGGCCGTTAACCATATGACCAGGGCATTTTCCTTGACGGATGCCATAAGGTCTTGATGAAGCACTGCCCCGCCACCACAGGCGATGACCGTATCCTGGCAGGAGTGTGAAAGTTCCTTGAGGGCCTTGGCCTCGAGTGACCTGAAACGTTCCCACCCATCCTGCTTGACCATGCCTGCAATGGTATTCCCGGCCCGATCCTGTATGAAGGCATCGAGGTCGATGAACCCGTAACCCAGTCTCCCGGCCAGTATCCTTCCAACCGTGGTCTTACCCGTGGCCCTGTAGCCTATAAGGAAGATGTTTCGGGGGCGGGAAGGTCTTTCCATAGGCTCCAGAAGCCAGGGAATGATTTCTTTACGCATTCAGGGTCCTTTATGATGATGCCGGGCACCTTTCTGCCCGCCACGGCAAAGGACATGGCAATCCTGTGATCGTCGTAGGTTTCAATGACAGCACCATGTAAAGGCACCTGGCCCTTTATTGTGAGTCCGTCTGCCATTTCCTCAACCAATCCACCCATTCGTCTGAGTTCCGATGCCACTGCCTTAAGCCGGTCCGTTTCCTTGATCCTGAGGTGGGCCACGTTCTTTATGACCGTAGTTCCCCTGGCAAAGGCCGCAACAATCGCAAGGGTGGGAACCATGTCAGGCCATCGTGACATGTCTATCTCTATGGCCTTGAGTTCCTTTCCCTGGACTGGTCCGTGAACGGTGGTACCATTGGGGCCCTTGTGCACCCTGCATCCCATCATTTCCAGTATGTCCACAAAGGAAGCGTCACCCTGGAGTGCCTTTTCCCCTATGTTTTCCACCGTGAGACCGAAACCACCTATGGCCGCTGCTGCCCAGAAGTAAGATGCGCTCGATGCATCCCCTTCCACCTGGTATTCCGTAGGCCTGTAACCCGTTGCAGACACTATGAACCGTTCTCCATCCTCCACGACATCCGCGCCAAAGGCCTTCATTACGGCAAGGGTTATGTCAACATAGGGCCTTGAAACCAGTGGGCCGTCCAGTTCAATTACCGAGGAGGACCGGGCACAAGGCGCAACCAGAAGCAGGGAGGAGAGAAACTGGCTGCTCTTTGCCCCAGCTATTCGGGTTTTCCCACCTGGCAGTCCCTGACTTGATATCCTGACCGGCGGGCACCCTGTGTCCTCGATGCCTTGAGCATCTATGCCCCATTTCCCCAGGGCATCCAAAAGGGGCTGGACCGGTCTTTCGGACATTCTTTCCGTGCCTGTGAGGGTCACGGTGCCCCGTCCAAGGCCTGCAACCGATGTCATGAACCGGATGCCTGTGCCATTGTTTCCCATGAAGATCTCTTGTCCAGACAGTTCTATTTGGCCCCCTCGGCCCTGGACATTCCAGATATTGCCACCCGATGAGGTCTTTATCCCCACGGCCCTAAGGGCATCTGTCAACAATCGGGTGTCCTCGCTCTCGAGGGGTCCCGCAAGCCTGCTTGTACCAGTAGCAAGGGCGGCCGTCACCAGGGCCCGCTGGGTTATGCTTTTTGATCCTGGCACCCTGATTCTATGTACCGATGTCATGGGCATCCTTCATTATCGTGGTTCATGTTCTTGTCCCTCTGAGCGCCTTTTCCATGGCAGCCACTGGGGCTGGTTGCCATGTCCACAGCTCAAACTGGGCTACGGCCTGTAGAAGCAGCATTCTGAGGCCGTTTATAGTCCTGCATCCTGCCTTGGCTGCCTCCCTGAGAAGGGCTGTCTCAAGCGGGGAGTAGACGATATCCATCACGCATTCAAACCTTGGGAGTATGTTGGCAGGCACGGGCAGTTCCTTGTCGTTGGGCGCCATTCCTACCGGCGTGGTGTTGATCAGAATAGAGGCATCAATATCCTCCCATCCTTCAAGACCAGACCACGTGGCATCGCAGATTTCAGCAATCCGCCTGGCCTTTTCAGGTGTCCTGTTAGCGATATGGACCTTGACCCCCTTGTCTGCAAGTCCCACGCATATAGCCCTGGCAGAACCGCCTGCCCCTATTACCAGGGCCTTTTTCCCTGCAAGCTCAATGGTCTCTTCCAGTGCCTTGGTGGCACCTATCCAGTCCGTATTGGCCCCCGCAAGCCTTTCGCCCTTGTTTATCACCGTATTGACCGCGCCTATCCTGCCTGCCACGGGGTCTATTTCGTCAAGCAAGGGAATTATCGCCTCCTTGTGGGGGATGGTGACCGAAAGACCCTTGAGGCCAAGGGCCTTGACCCCTGAAATGGCCCCCTTGAGGTAGGTGACGTCAAAGGCAAGATAGATGGCATTGGTGCCGCTTGCCCTGAATGCGGCGTTGTGCATGGCCGGGCTCAGGCTGTGCGAGACAGGATGCCCGATGATTCCATAGAGGGATGTAGATGTGTCGGGTAACCAGGATGCCATTTTCACACCTATTTGTCCGATTGGATCTTTGCCTTCACCCAGTTAAGCAGGCTTCCAGAGGCCAGTATCAGCCTGTCCCTGTCAGAAAGCTCCAGCCTGGCCTGGATGGGGTCTCCCTGGTCGATTTTGATGGTGACACTATCGGCACCCGAAAGAACCGCCTGCCTGATACCCGGAATCACTATCCTGGTATCCTGGGTTATGCGGTCGTAGTCCCTGGGGTCGGCAAAGGTCAACGGAACAATCCCAAAGTTGATGAGATTCGCCTTGTGTATCCTGGCAAAGCTTTTTACGAGTTTTGCCCTTACGCCAAGGAAGCGCGGGGCGAGTGCCGCATGTTCCCTCGATGAGCCCTGTCCATAATTTTCCCCTCCCACCACGATGACCGATGATTGTTCCTGCGCCTTTTGGGGAAAATCAGGATCCACGGAGGAAAATACGTATTTGCTTATCGCAGGTATGTTACTCCTGAGTGGAAGTATCTTGCTCCCTGCAGGCATGATGTGGTCAGTGGTTATATTGTCCCCTACCTTTAACAGTATCACTGCCTCCAAATCCTCTGGAAGTGGGTCGAAATCAGGCAGAGGCTTGATGTTTGGCCCCCTGACGATCTCTATATCAGTGCCATCTTCCGGTGGTGGTATTATGCCGTTATCGTTTACGATAAAGGAATCAGGATAGGAAAACCTCGGCGCCTCCCCTAGATCCCTTGGGTCGGTGATCTTGCCAGTGATGGCGGAGGCGACCGCCGTCTCGGGGCTGCAAAGATAGACCTGGTCGTCCCTGGTGCCGCTCCTGCCTGGAAAGTTCCTGGTAAAGGTCCTCAGGGAGATGGTCCCGGTAGCCGGCGCCTGTCCCATGCCTATACAACCCAGGCAGCCGCACTGGTGGATCCTTGCCCCGCTGTGATACAGCCTCTTCATTGCACCTTCTATATCTGCATTTTCAAGTACCTGCCTGCTTCCAGGATTTATCTCAAAGCTTACGGTCCTTGAAATCTCGTGGTTTCCAAGCACCTGGGCTGCCATGACGATATCCCGGTAGGAGGAATTGGCGCAGCTTCCAATTATGACCTGGGCAACCGGTCGGCCCGCCACTTCCTTTACCGGTACCACGTTGTCCGGGGAGGAAGGACAGGCTATCATCGGCTCAAGTGCAGATAGGTCGATGGAAACGACATCGCAATAGGCCGCATCCCTGTCGGCGTTGAGCTTGCTCCAGGCATCGCCCCGTTTTTGTCCCTCCAGGAAGCCTTTAGTGATATCGTCTGAAGGGAAGACCGTCCCCGTTGCCCCAAGTTCTGTTCCCAGGTTGGCTATTGCACCACGGTCGGTGGCCGACAAGGTTGCCACCCCGGGTCCGAAGTATTCTATTACCTTCCCAACCCCTCCCTTGACACTGAGCCGTCTGAGCAATTCAAGGATTACATCCTTCGCCGAGACCCAAGGCCCTAGCCTTCCGGTAAGTTCCACCCCTAGGACCTCTGGCATCCTCAAGTAGAAAGGTTGCCCGGCCATTGCCATGGCCACGTCAAGTCCTCCAGCACCTATGGCAAGCATCCCCAGTCCTCCGGCAGTAGGGGTATGACTGTCTGAACCCAGCAAGGTCTTTGCCGGGATGGCGAACCTTTCGAAATGAACCTGGTGGCAGATTCCATTGCCCGGCCTGGAAAAATAGATTCCGTATCTGGCGGCAATCGATTGTAGGAAACGGTGGTCATCGGCATTCCTAAAGTCTGTTTGAAGGAGATTGTGATCCACATAGCTTACGGAAAGCTCGGTCTGTACCTTAGGAATGCCAATGGCCTCGAATTCCAGATAGGCCATGGTCCCTGTGGCATCTTGGGTGAGTGTCTGGTCGATGTGGATAGCGATCTGATTGCCAGGTGTCATCTCGCCTTCCACCAGATGGTTGGCTATGATTTTTTCAGTTGCAGTCAAACCCATTAATATTTCTCCAATCTTGCTATGTCCTTCTTTAAACCCAAATTATGCAAGTCGCAAGTTTACTAAAGATGCCAAGCAAAGGAGGCGTAGAACGTACTTTGGTACCTCATGACATCGCCAGTAGATTTGGTGAAATTGCAAGCCCCTTGTAACTTCAAATGTCTAACAAATTTGATCGGATTCCAAGGTGCCGTCCAAATAAATATCTATAGGTGCTCATAACGCTTTAAAAAAATGTCCGGCACTTGGAGTGTATAATTTAGCCTGATCCTGCCTCTGGACCGTATCTTCCCGTCCTTGTGGTGCGGCATCACTATACGGGCGGGGCCGCATGAAGGTTTGGGTTGAAGGCCCCATATATTACAGCAAACTTGACACTGAGCAAATAGGACTGATAATAAAACATATAATATGAGAGGGGGAACTGGTATTTTTTGTTAGCTGGGTTTTTTGATTTCGATAAGGGTGTCTCTAAAAAAACCTTCATGCAACCCGTACCTAAGGATGCCCTTCCCAGTAACCGACTACAGGGTTATTGCTAAAAATTGTAAAAGTTCTTGATCCATATGCGGTTACAGGCGTACATATCCAAGGCGGAAGGCACGCAGACATGCTATCCCCGTACCTGAAGTGTATGACTACACGGTAGATGTATGTCCTGTGATTGCATGCTTTTACATGTATACCAGGGGTTCATCTAAAACGCCTATCCAGGAGGAAAAAATGGTAGAGATTAAGAAGATTGTGTATCCTATTGATTTTACAGAAAATTCTGAAAAAGTTTTGCCCTACGTGAAATTGATGGTGGAAAAGCTTGGGGCCGATCTGGATATCGTCCACGTGGTAAAGAGCGCAGAGGAGTTCGCAGGCTACGAAATGGGAGCGGCCCTTTATACCACTTGGGAGAAGGAATTGACCGAGGGCGCCCAGAAGGCGATGGAAAGATTTGTCGAAGAGCATATGTCAGACATGAAAAACGTGGGTACCTCCGTTTTGTTAGGTGATCCGGTAGAGGAAATAGTAGATTACGCCAAGAAGAACAATATAGGGTTGATCGTCATCGGCACCCACGGAAGAAAGGGGCTTGAAAGGATCCTGTTCGGCAGCGTAGCAGAGGGTGTTGTAAAAAATGCACCATGTCCTGTGTTGAGTGTCAATCCATTTAGGCTTCCTTCCTAGGTCCTTATGCCTGCCACGGGCTGTTTGTACAGGCGGCTCCAGGCATGAAGATACAACTAGAGGCCTCTGAAAAATTTCCCCTTTTGTCCGGTAGCCGCGTCGATACCGAGTGGATATGCCCTCATGCGTTCCAGGTATGCTGCGCCTTTTCGCCTTCTCGACGCCCTGCTCTCGAACGAAACAATTACTTTTCAGGGGTCTCTCCTTTTGATGTCCAACATTCCCAGTAATAAGATCCAAGGGCCCGTTGTTTCCAGGAATCCGTTCATCCTTCCAAGGAAAGGCCCTATAGCTTACCGTTCTATTTAGGCCTTTGTCTGGCACCTTAGATAAAATACACCCTTCTACTATAATCACCGCCCACTTGAATGCAGATTTTGATGCGCTTTCATCGGCATTTGCGGCAAGCAAGCTCTATCCCGATGCGGTTATAGTCCTTCCTGGTTCCCAGGAGAGAGGCCTGCGGGAGTTTTTTTTGAGATCAGGAGGTTATTTTATAGATGTAAAGAAGATGAAGGATGTGGATTTGGATCGTCTAAAGCGCCTGGTGATTGTGGATACGAAGCAGAAGGGCAGACTTGGTCCGCTGGCAGAGCTTGTAGACAGGCCCGGCATAGAACTCCATGTCTTCGACCATCATCCATCTGCCCCAGGCGACATAGAGGCGGCGCAGACCGTCTTCAGGCCTGTTGGGGCAAACGTAACCATCATGGTAGATCTCTTGAGAGACAAGGGGCTTCCCATAGGCCCGGACGAGGCCACTTTCTTGGCCCTCGGTATATATGAAGATACAGGTTCCTTCACCTTCAATTCTACTACCCCGGATGACCTGCGGGCGGCTGCCTGGTTGCTGGAGAAGGGTGCAGACCTCAAGACCATATCCGAGCTCCTGGGACACAGGTTTACCCCTGAGCACGTTGGCCTGCTCGACGATCTCTTGAGTACCGCCGCCACCTATACCATGGCAGGGATACCAATAACTGTTGCAAAGACGAGTTCCCCCAATTATGTGGAGGATTTTGCGGTGCTGGCCCATGAACTCATGGACATGGAAAAGCTGCCGGTCGTCTTTGCCTTGGCGCTTATGGCGGAGCAGGTGTTGATAGTTGGTAGGAGTAGGATCGACGCGGTAGATGTCGGCAAGGTCCTGAGGGCACTGGGAGGCGGTGGACATCCAATGGCCGCCTCGGCCTCGCTCAAGGGTGTCACCCTTGCAGAGGCAGAGGAGATGCTTGTCTCCGAGCTTCAGCGCCAGATAGGAACACAGCCCAAGGTCAGGGACATAATGTCAAGGCCGGTGATCTCGGTAGGACCGGGAACCCCTCTATATGAGGTGCACGATGTGCTCACCCGTTATGGGATCTCTGTGGTTCCCGTGGTTCAGGAGGGCAAGGTGATTGGCCTGATCTCGAGGCGTACGGTTGAAAAGGCCATTTACCATGGCCTTGCAAAGCTTCCTGTAACTGAATACATGGGTACAGACTTCCAGGTGGTCGGTCCCGAAGATACCTTTGACAGGGTACAGGAACTCATTATCGAAAACCGGCAACGATTTGTCCCGGTAGTCAGTAATGGGAGGGTAACAGGGGTGATCACCAGGACAGATCTGCTCCAGATACTTGGTGGTGACCCATCCAGGCAACCAGAACCCCTGCTTAGCGCAAGGGAGCAGCGCAGGAATATCTCATCGCTTCTCAGGGAGAAGCTCCCGGGTCATCTACTCGATTTGCTCAGGACTGCAGGGGAAGTGGCGGAGCAGATGGGGTGCCAGGTGTATGTGGTTGGCGGGTTTGTGCGGGATTTGTTGTTAAGGAGGCAGAATTACGATATCGATCTGGTGGTTGAAGGTGACGGCATTGCCTTTGCCGAGAGGTTTGCGGAGAGATACGGAGGTAAGGTGCGTGCCCATGAAAAGTTCGGTACCGCAGTGGTGATATTGCCGGACGGATTCAAGGTGGACGTCGCAACTGCCCGCCTTGAGTATTATGAATACCCTGCTGCAATGCCCACGGTTGCCCTTTCTTCCATAAAGCTTGACCTCTTTCGGAGGGATTTTACCATCAATACCCTTGCCGTGAAGCTCAATCCCAAGGAATTCGGGTTGATGATCGATTTCTTTGGCGGCCAGAGGGACATAAAAGACAGGATAATAAGGGTGCTCCACAGCCTTAGCTTCGTGGAGGATCCGACCAGGGTCTTCAGGGCCGTTCGCTTTGAACAGCGTTTTGGGTTCAGGATCGGCAAGCACACACTCAGGCTTATCAAAAATGCGGTTTCCCTGGATATATTTTCCAGGCTTTCCGGCAAAAGGCTCTTGACCGAATTGCGTCTCATACTGGAAGAGCAAGATCCGAGGCCGGTTATAAGGCGCATGGCCCAGCTCGACCTGCTGAGGGCCGTGCATCCAGCCATCCGGTATACCACAAGGTTACGGAAGGTGCTCAATCGTACATATGATGTCCTGACCTGGTATGAACTCCTCTACCGAACCGAGAGACCTGAAAAGTGGATGGTATACCTGATGGCGCTTCTGTCTCAGCTTAAGAAGGGGCAATTGAAAGAGGCACTTGATAGGTTGGGGCTTTCTGGACGAAGGTATGTTATATTTACGGAAGGGGTTTTCAGTGGGCTTGCGGCCTTGGACTATTTGACCAAAAAGATAAGCTTGAGGCCAAGCCAGGTCTTCTTGTCACTAAGAGAACTCAAACTGGAGGTGCTCCTCCATCTCATGGCCCGAACGGATAGCGAGCAGGCGAGGCATAGGATCTCCAGGTTCATAACGGAATTCAGGCGGGTAAGGCCGATACTTTCCGGCAAGGATCTAAAGGCCCTGGGGCTTGAACCTGGCCCGGTATTTCGCCAGATATTGGAGCGACTCAGGCTTGAAAGGCTCGACGGAATGATCAAGACGAGGACGGATGAGATATCCCTCGCCAGGTCCTATCTCAAGGCATGAGGTCCCCTGCCATCGTTCATCAGATGCCTGCCTTACCTGAGGTTCTTTGTATATAAAGTAAACAGAAACCGGGATATGATTGACATTGCAGAAACCATACAGAAAATTGCCATACTGACACCGCCCATCCTGATGGCGGTCACTGTCCATGAGATGGCCCATGGATGGGTCGCATACAGGTTAGGGGACCCAACGGCAAAGGCCATGGGAAGGCTCACGCTCAATCCCTTGAAGCATCTGGATCTTTGGGGAACCTTGGCCTTTTTTATCACGCAGGCCATAGGTTGGGCAAAGCCCGTACCTGTGAATCCTGCCTATTTCAAGAATCCAAAGGTGGATATGATATGGGTATCCCTTGCCGGGCCAGCGGCAAATATACTGCTCGCCATTGTCAGCGCGGCTATTCTCAGGCAAACCATATGGCCCCTGAGCCTTTGGTTGCAGTCCTCTGGGTATATCCTCAGGCCACTTCTCTATATGGCCTATGTGAGCATACAGATCAACCTGGGCCTGGCGGTTTTCAACCTGATTCCGATTCCGCCTCTTGACGGTAGCAAGATCTTTATGGGACTGCTTCCCAGGAATTTTGCAATACAATACAGCAGACTCGAACCATACGGCTTCCTGCTCATATTGGCCTTGATCTTTACAGGGGCCATACACCGGATTATAGTCCCGCTGATTTTTTCTTTGAATCATATCCTTATTGGAAATATTCTCTAAGGCAGGTCTTAGATGTCGGAACACAAAAGACAGCGGGTATTGAGCGGTATGCGCCCCTCTGGTAAATTGCACCTCGGACACCTGCACGGTGTGCTGAGCAACTGGAAAAGGTTGCAGGACACCTACGATTGTTTCTTTTTCGTAGCGGACTGGCATGCCTTGACCACCAATTACGAAAGGCCTTACGAGATTCCAGCAAACATTGATGAAATGCTCCTGGATTGGCTTGCTGTGGGTATCGATCCCGAGAAGGCGACCATCTTTGTGCAGTCGGAGATAAAGGAACATGCCGAGCTTCACCTACTTCTGTCCATGATCACCCCACTTTCCTGGCTTGAACGCAATCCTACCTATAAGGAGCAGCGTCAAGAGTTAAAGGAAAAGGACCTGGCCACGTACGGTTTCCTTGGTTACCCGGTGCTCCAGTCTGCCGATATCATCATGTACAAGGCCAACAAGGTCCCGGTCGGTGTGGATCAACTCCCCCACGTGGAACTTACCCGTGAGATTACCCGGCGATTCAATTACCTCTATGGTGAGGTATTCCCAGTGCCCGATCCGCTTCTGGCAGAGGTTCCAAAGCTTCCAGGGCTGGATGGCAGGAAGATGAGTAAGAGTTACGGGAATGCCATCTTCCTATCCGATCCCCCAGAAGTAGTGGAAAAGAAGGTAGCCACCATGGTCACCGATATTGAGCGCCCTAGACGTTCCGATCCTGGTGACCCAGAAAAGAGGTGTGTGGCCTTCAATCTCCACAAGCTCTATCTTTCCAGGGAGAGGCTTGAACAGATCATAGATGATTGTAAGTCCGCAAGACTCGGTTGCGTCCAGTGCAAAAGGGAGCTTGCCCATGCAATCATCGAGGCCTTGAGTCCCATATGGAAACGCCGTGAGTCCCTGGCCGCCAGGCCTGAGAGGGTCAAAGAGATATTGGCCCTTGGTGCAAAGAGGGCCAGAGGAGTGGCGGCAGATACCATGTCCCAGGCGAGGAGCGCCCTGTGGACCCGGAATGTCAGGTCAGATTAAATGCCTTTGAAGGCCCTTTGGACCTTCTTCTTCACCTTATTAACAAGAATAAGCTGGATATCGCCGATATCCCCATCTCCCTTGTCACCAATCAGTACCTGGAGTACCTGGAGCTGATGAAGGCCTTGGATATAGTGGTGGCAGGAGAGTATCTGGTCATGGCTGCAACCCTTATGCACATCAAGTCCAGGATGTTGCTGCCAAGGCCTGAGGATAGCGAGGCATCCGAAGACCCTCGGCTTGAGATAGTCAGGCCGCTTCAGGAGCTGGCCATGGTGAGGGAATTGGCAAATGCACTGGATAGCAGGCCGGTGCTGGGCAGGGACGTATTCGTCAGGGAGCAGGCCCTGGCCCTCGATGGCCGGATCGGACTGGAGGATGGGATCCATGGTAAAGTGGATGCCACGCTGCATGCGTATACGTGCGAGGCAGGCCTTGCAGATCTATTGACCGCCTTGAAGCGTGTCCTTGGACGACAATCTTTGCCAAGGGCAATAGAAATAACGAGGGCCCGGGCAACCCTTTCCGAAAGAATGGAGAGCCTGTCCAGGGAACTCGATATGAGAGGACACCTCAGTTTCTTTGAATTGTTTCCGGTTTCTGACCGATCCTTTATCATAGTTACCTTCCTTGCCGTTCTTGAACTTGCAAGGCAGTCGATTGTAAGGATAGTACAGGAAGGGGAGGGCAGGGATATAAGGATATTCAAGAGGTCCCGCCAGGCTGCCCCCTGAACTTCTTGCGGCAGTGCCCGATGTTTTCCCTTGCAAGGGCTCCCTGTCTCGTTAGGGATCGATACGGCTCCAAGAGGGCGCAGACGGTATATGTGAACCTCCACCAGATTGGGCGATATAGCTATCGACCTGTACCCCAGCCCCCTATACCCAGGAGTTCCAGATGTAGGGTTATGCTGGTTTCATAGTTGTCGTGCTTTAGCCTGCCCTCCAGCGCCCAACAGTTTGACTGGTAACGAAGCCCATAGGTGGATTCCAGCTCGCTTCTCTTCGCAAAGGATTGCTTCAGGTGATAGATTCCATACCACGATGGAGAAATCACTGCCCACAAATCCAGGTTTAATTCGTTGATGTCCGTAAGATCGTGATAACGGTAGACGATGTCCAGACGATCCCCAGCAGTACTGCCAAGATGTGCCAACAGGTTATAGGTAGTGAACCCCTTTCCATAGAAATTATAGGTGGTGTCGTACCTAAGGAAATATTTTGGATCAGGCCTGAACTCCAGCTCTGCATAGGCATCTGACAGGGGCCTCCTTTTCGTTCCATGGGGCAAGGCCCTTATACTTTCCCTGATATCGAAACGCTGCCTGAACACGAAGCGTACTATATCGGCATAGGCATAACGGTCTCTGCCAATGGTCCTTTTAGTGCTCAGAAAGGAGAGCAGGGATAATGTGATACGGTTTAGCGGCTCCAGCCTGTCTATACCGAAATGTTCCGATGTCTCGAGGGCAGTGATATAAGAGGTGTGATCCAATGACTCCGAGCCGCCGGCAACATCTATTTCTGGTATGTCTTTTTGGTTTTTAGGAGGGCGATATTCGTAGGTAAGCCTTGGCCTTATAGTATGACGCATGGTCAGGGTGGCAGATGGGTGGTAAAGCCGTGCAAAGCTCTTGCTGGCATCTGCCTCCAGTTTATACAGCAATCTATTCTTGGTGTTGGCAGGTTCCTTGACCTCGTGGCTGGATCCACCGGCATGGCTGTGTCCGCTGGTCTGGTAGAAGGTCTCCTCTATGGTGGTGCTAAGAAGCAGATTGGCCCACCCGGCCATATCAATCGGCAGAGATATCCTGGGGGCAAGGTGTATCCTTTGTTCCCTGGAACCCGCCTCACGCCAATAATTTACATAGGAGGCCTCTCCATCATAGAATAACGGGGTGTTGAGAAGCCTTGTTCGGAAACCATGAAGGACAAACAGGGGTATCGTCTGTATGGTCTGGTCCTGCTTCCCCTCCTGATTGTCGTTGTATCGACCCTCTGAACCGATGAAGCTGTCCAGGTAGTTCCTGGTGATTTGCAGGGTTGAGGGCCGGTTGAGATCCGTATCGTCCACCAGTGAGCGGTCAAAGGCCTTTCTGAAGGTCCTGTTGGTCTTTGTGTAGCCCATAGGGCCATAATCGAACTCCTGGAGATAGTCCCGATCGCTGACCATGTCGACGTCCAGTTTTGCCTGGAATCCGAGCGGTAATTGCTGGTTAAGCTTGCCCCTTAGCCACCATCGCTTTTCGTTTCCCCTTATGATCTTGTCGTTGTTGTAGTCTCGGTCTTCCTTGGTATCCACCAGGTAATTGAAACGAAAGATACCCTTGTCTCTGTCTGAGAATACATGCCTGAACTCTATGCCTTCCATCCATCCCCTGTTGGACATGATGTGTTGATAGAACGTGGCATCCATACTGTCGTTTATGGCCAGGAAAAATGGTATATTTATACCTGTACCATTCCTTTTGGTGGTGGAAAAATAGGGCAAGAGGAAGCCTGTCTTGCGGTATTTGTTTATTGGCATTACCACCCAGGGGGAATAAAATACGGGAATATTTCTTATATTGAATGTCGTGTGCCTGGCCACCGCGTTGCCGGCAATCGTAAGCCTCAAATCCCGGCATCTTATACTCCATGCCTGCCTGGGCAGTGGGCAGGTGCTGATGGTGGCCTCCTCTGCCTTGTATTCTTCTGGGCCGGTCTTCCACAGTTTCCCTGCAGTCAGGTGTATGTTGTTTCTTTGCAGGAACAGATGGGCGTTTTCTACCGAGCCGGTCCGGGTCGCCAGGTTCAATTCCCCCTCGCTACCGTTGAGCACGTCCTGTCCCATGTGGATTACGACCGATCCATTGGCCTTTACCTTTTCATGGATCTTATCATACAGGATGGTATCTGCGGAAATTCTGAGGTTGCCACGCCAGACCTTCACCCCGCCCTGGGCCAGAATAACGCCGGTATCCTGGTAGAAGGTCATACGCTCTGCCTTGATATGCCAGGGCTCGCTGCGGTATCCCTGTCGGGATGTCCCGGGTGCTGTGGAGCAGAGTCCGGGGGAGTAGCCTGCCATCGATAATACGATGAATGACAAGGTGGAGAGAAACCCTATTTTTAGAAGAAGGGGTAGGTGATTCATGTCACAATGAGGTTAGTATCATAAGGCAGGTGGAGTTTCAATTGCTTATGGGCCCAACATGGTAAAAAGCATTATCAGCAATCCACCGGCAAGAAGGCACCAATCCAACGGCCGATATCTTGGTAGTGTCAATCCGCTGAATATTACCAGCAAGAGCATGGCGCAGAAGACGTCCGACAATACCACCCATGCCATGTGGGTTTTGAAGGCCTTGTGGAGGTTGTTGAGCCAGGTCCATGGCTGTCGATATCTTTTGTCTATGCGAAGCATCCTACCATCTCTGGGGTGGATAATATAGGTAGTTTTGCCATGGGAACCATAGAGAAATTCAATGGACTCGTCTCCACGTATGCGTATTACCGTTGGATCATCCATCCGGTTGATCTGCTTTTTGTACATGTCTATGAACGTTCTCATCACGGACGTGTCTGAGGTGGGTACACTGGATACGGTGACATCCTTTGCAATGAAGAAGGCAAAATACCTCCTGTGATTCAATAGTATACCGGTAAGACAGTAAAAAATTACAAGCCCTGCCACAACAAGGCCAATCCATCGATGTATTTTTCTCCAGGAGCGTTTGTTGAGCAGGTCAAGGTGTGTCATAATCAAGACCTTTCCCGATACATTCTTTGATGCGGAATAAATTCGATCGGCTTTCAACCCGAATTATGCACTTCAAATGTTGAATAAATAAAATTGTGCTAAAAATTACAAGAGGTTATAAGCAAATCAGCATCCTCTTCGGTTCACCTAAAGATACATCAACTTCTTAACGAAATCATCCAGCATTTGAAGCTACATGGGGCCCTCAAGTTTGCCGAAATGACTGCGTTGTCGGGTACTTGAAGTACACAAGTAGGTCTTGCGTGTCCTCCGCCTTGCATCTTCGCTAACTTGCGAACTGCATAATCCGGGTTCAAAGTACCATTTAGTTGAACATCCATGTATATTAAATGCGCACAACTGTTTTAAATAAAAGAAAAATTATTTCTGTTCGGTGCCTGAAGTACTAATTTGGGATCAAGGTTGAGGACATATGGCAACCGTCGAATCAAAAGGATCGCCGTCATCCTTCAAAGGCCCAAGGGATATTCCAGCCATGGACAATTCCTGCGAAGATACTAGATTTGCCCTGTGGGAAAAAGGGCTCTTTTCATACAAGAAGGTCAGTTATCCGGTTCGTTACGGATGGTTCCATGAGATCGTGACAAGGCGCTTTACCTGTCAGTTCAATCTGAACGGCGAGCCACGGTTTTTCAAGTTGAACAGCAACGATTGGCCACATCCTGCCGAATGGCTGGGGCGTACGCTGGGCAACGATTGGCTGTATCATGCTACCCTTGGATACAGTGATACCTTCAGCCTTACCGGTGAGTATTATTACCCATTTCTGCCATATCCCAGCAACAATATATTTCCGGGCTCACCCCTTGGGCTTCCCGTGGTCAGGGATGGCATCAGGATGGCCGGAAACGTGTATTCCGTTGCGGCCTCTTTGTTGGGGCAGGGCCTAGTGTATGGTGATGCCGAAAGGGCTGCCATGGCCAGGATGGCCAGGTGGTCTCCGGGACGGCTTAGGAAACGTAGCCAGGAGCTCAGGGCGATATTGAAGGCTACTGTCCCAGTGTTGCCGCCAGATACCAGACATGTGGCCTATGATGTAATACCAGTCATGGTAATGGAGGGGTGCCTCTTCAACTGCGGTTTCTGCCAGGTTAAATCCGGGGCTGATTTTCGGGTCAGGACCAGGCATGAGATCGAAGAACAGCTCTACAGGCTTAGGGATTTCTTCGGGGAGGATCTGCTAAATTACTGTTCGCTCTTTCTTGGGCAGCATGATGGGCTGGCTGCCGGTGTCGAAACGCTGTGCCTTACAGTTGACGCGGCATGGCATATCCTGGACATGAAGCGTTCCCCTTTCCCCAGGCTCAATATATTCGTATTCGCCAGTGCACGATCTTTCCTTTCATGCAGCCCTGGAGATTTTGATCGCTTGAATGGTCTGGGTTGCCAGGTCTACATCAATATTGGCCTTGAATCCTTTGATCAGCCTACCCTTGACTATCTCAAGAAACCCATGGGTGCATGCGAGGCAAGGGATGCCTTCAGCCGGATGATCGAGGTCAACCGTGGCTATTCGAATATTGAGATCAGTGGGAATGTGCTCATCGGGCCGTCACTACCTGATAGCCATATGGATGCGTTGGAAGAGACCGTTTGCGATCTTCTTCCTAGTTATTATCCAAAGGGCGGACTTTATATCTCTCCCGTGCAGGGTGAAACCAGGAAGCGTTGGGTCATTGAAGGGCTACATAGGTTAAAGAACCTGAGGCGTATCGATTCCTTTCTCTACTTGATCCGGCGCCTTTGATCCAGACCTTCATGCCGACTGCTGGCACTTTGTCTCGTTCGGAATCACCTCTTCATGATATGATTTCGTATGAACATTACCATGTTTATCCTGATGAGCAGGGATAGAGGAAGTGGCTTGGTGACCACCTTTACCTTGCCCTTTTTTATCGCATCTATGATGGTCTCCGTGTCTGGATAGGCCTCGATCAGGGAATAGGTGGTATTGAACTGGCACCTTTGATGTGCATCAGAGGTGCCCACGACAGGAAGGCCATGCTGGCGCGCCAGCCGCAGTGCCTTCTTGTTGAAATCAAGGCGGGGGCAATAATGGTGTGACAGCTCTACGGCGTCAAAGAGTCGTATGTTCTTCCTGAAAAGGGCACGCAGTGCCACGGTACTGGGGAAATAGGGATGGGGTGCAATTATCAGGTTGTCCTGGTCCTTCAGGCCATAGAGTTCCTCCAGCCTTGCAGGGTTTATGCGGGAGAAGTCAAAGTTCAGAAGTAGCACGTGACGTCCTTGTATCGTGGCCTCCATTCCGGGAATGAGGACAATGCCGCGTTCCCTGGCGTAATCCCTGAGATACCTGTTGTAGAGACACGAGTTGTGATTGGTGATGGCGAGTACAGAGTAACCGTATTCCCGTGCCCGGTCTATCAGGTCCGTGGCACTATAACGTATGGTGTCTTCTGGGTCCTCTGATGTATGGATATGGAGATCGGCTTTTAATAAGGGCATATTTGTTTGGTCGGCCTAACGCGGGTTCCGCCTTACCCCAAGTCTGTAGAGTATGGGAGACAGGATGATGTCAAACAGGATGAAGAGACCTGTTAGCAGGAACACCTCTATCCATGTCAGACAAAGCTCGGTCCTCAGTATGGCAAGTGAGAACATGGATTCGAGGCCCTGGTCGATCAAGGGAACACTCGCACCGCTTCGAAGTCCCCTTCGTCTCTTTATGAAGCTGGACAGGAGGTCACCTCCCATGGAAATGGCAGCAAGCTTCATCCCAGGTGCCAGCCCAATACCTGTGAGATTCGAAAATATGCCGGCACCGGCAATCGACAGTATAAGACCCCTCCATGTCTTGTGAGGACCGAAGACAGGACGTCCATCCAGCCACCTTATGCCGAGATCCACCGGCGCGGCCATGCGTTCACCCATGAGCCACCGGCCAAGTATGGGAAGAAAGTTACTCACCCCCAGGATAAGCAGGATCAGGAAATCCTTTTTTAGAAGGGATAAGACGTTATCCACGTTGAATATTGATCCGGTCCTGCTAGTTTATAAGACTATATCCTTTCCATTACAATCAGGGTCCTTTTCAGACCGGTGAGAGGTTGCAATGCCTCTATGGGCCTGGCCCGGAAGCCCAGTTCATCGAGTGCCTTGGCAGAGTGTTCCAGCTCTTCCATGCCCTTCGGGCCCTTCATGGCAACTACTATCGACCGTCCTGACATCAACGGTCCTGCCAGCCGGGCGAGATACACGATACTTCCAATTGCCTGGCTTACTATGCAGTCGAATCCGTGCCTGCGCCCCATGATGCCTGGCGCCTGGCCGTCCCCTATCCTAAGATGTTCTGCCTGGATCCTGGTGAGGCCAAGCCTTGCTATGACATTCTTCAGAAAGGATATCTTTTTCCTGACCGCATCAACGAGTACCAGCTCGAGGTCCGGTCGGAGGATCTTGAGGATGAGTCCGGGCACCCCTGCCCCCGTTCCTATATCGAGAACGGATCCCTTGTCCGCTGGTAGCCACTTGGCCAGAACAAGGGTATCTCCTATGTGCTTCAGTGCCATCTCCTGCCTGGAACGTATGCCTGTAAGATTGACCACTGCATTCCATTGGTGAAGTTCCTCCAGGTAGATATTGAGCTGGTCTGCTGCCTGGCAGGGCCATGCCCCTCCGGTATCCTTGAGCAGGTGCTCGATTATATCCCTGTGAAGAAGCCCTTTGTTTGTCTCCATCATGGCAGGAATCCTCCGTGCAGCCCGTATGACCAAGTGCCGGGGCGAAGAAAATACCGCCCCTATATCCTCACAGTGGGAGGTCTCTTCCAGATTGGAGGCTATTCGCCAGTAAAAAAACCGCGGGTGTCGCCGCCCCTATTGCTCAGTTTCCTGGGAGAGGTTTGCAAAGCTGGAATATCTCGCAATAAACGCAAGGCTTACCACGCCGGTAGGACCATTTCTTTGCTTGGCAACGATTATCTCTGCTCTCCCACGATTTGGGTTGTCTTCTGAGCGGTTGTATACCTCGTCCCGATATATGAATGCTATTATGTCGGCATCCTGTTCGATAGCCCCTGATTCTCTGAGGTCAGACATCTGGGGGCGCTTGTTGGGTCTGTCTTCGACCTTGCGGTTGAGCTGGGAAAGGGCCACGACCGGCACGCTAAGCTCCTTTGCCATGGCCTTGAGGGATCGCGATATCTCTGATATCTCCTGCTCCCGCCGTTCAGCGCCTCCCCTGCCCCTCATCAACTGAAGGTAATCGACAAAGACCAGCCCCAGGTTGTGCTCACTCTTGAGCCTTCTTGACTTGGCCCGCATCTCCAGCACAGAGAGCGCGGGTGTATCATCTATGAAGATTGGGGCCTGGGATAGGTTGTTGGCAGCGGCTATGAGCTTTGGCCAATCCCTGTCGCTCAGGAATCCGGTTCGGACCTTCTGTGCATCTATCATTGCCTCCGAACACAGCATTCTCAAGGCCAGCTGTTCCTTGGACATCTCCAGGGAGAAAAAGGCGACCGAGATTCCCTGGGTTACCCCGACATGTTGGGCGATGTTGAGGGCGAAGGCCGTCTTACCCATGCTAGGTCGTCCAGCTATGATGATGAGATCAGAGGGCTGGAAGCCCGCGGTCATTTTATCCAGATCCGAAAACCCTGAGGGGACCCCGGTAATAAGCTCCTTGCGTTCAAAGAGGTCCTCTACCTTTTTGATGCTCTCCTTTAACACGCCGCGTAGGGTGTGAAAGGATTGCTTTATCTTTGACTGCGAGATGTCAAAGATAGAGGCCTCGGCGTTTTACAGTATTTCATCCACATCGCCCGCCTCTTCATAGCACATCTGGGCAATGTCCGAACTCTTTTGTATGAGGCGTCTCAATACCGCCTTGTCCCTTACAATCTTTGCATAGTAACCTATGTTCGAGGCCACTGGCATGGTTTCTGCCAGCTCTGCCAGATAGGCGGCCCCACCTATTGCCTCAAGTTTGCCCTTTGTCTTGAGGGCGCTGCCTACAGTTACTAGATCCTGTGGCTCGTTTCTGTCGAACAGCTCCAGTATGACGGAATATATTATCCCATGGGCCTCCTTATAAAAGTCCTCGGGCCTCAAGAGTTCTATGACCTTGAGGAGAGCGCGATCTTCGGTGAGGATTCCCCCAAGCACACATTGCTCTGCCTCCAGGCTTTGGGGCGGGATACGGTAATCTGCAATATCCTTCGCCGATTTGCGACGTGATAGAGCCATTTGAAGGTTACTTCTGGGGCACTCTTGATGCCCTACTTTTCATATCAGGTATATATGGCAGCGTAAACAAGGAACGTATGAGGATTTTCGGCAGGGGTATTACCCCTCGGCTACTATTTTGACCATTACTGTGGCGGTGACATCCGGGCTGAGCTTCACAGGTACCTCAAATTCACCTAGCGATTTAATCGGCTCCTCCAGTTGAATCTTTTTCTTGTCCACATTGTAGCCATGTTCCTCGATAGCCCTTGCGATATCCATGCTGGTAACCGATCCGTATAGCCTGTCCTCTTCGCCGACCTTTACCGGGATCCTCAGATCAAGCCCTGCAAGTTGATTTGCCAGGGCCTCGAATTCCTCCTTTTGCTTAGCAGCCTTGGCCAGAATAAGTGCCCTCTGCCGTTCCATCTGGGCCACATTTTTTCTGTCTGCGATCAATGCCTTACCCTTAGGAAGCAGGTAGTTCCTGGCATAGCCAGCAGCTACCTTGACGATGTCTCCAGCCTTTCCCAGGGAAGGGATGGTTTCATTCAATATTATTTCCATCTAAACACCTCCAGGCATTTTTTGTTAACAATTGATTTCATCCGTAGTAGCGGGTCATTGATACACAAGGCACCCTGCAAAACTCCTCTTTACAGAGGCCTATCAAACCCTCATGCAGGCCGCGCTTCTGGCGTCACCGGGCATGAAAATACTGTTATGATCACCCTTGTTCCTCGTCTTTTTGGCCAAGTTTTCGAATCCTTTTCCGAAAATCAAACCAGGTGTCCAGCAGCCCCAATATGGAAATTCCCAATAGACCATACCACTGTATCCCAAGCAATATGTAAGTAAACCACTTCAAATAGACCGGGACCTTCAGATGGCGAAACAGGTAGCCCATTATGGCCAGTCCCTGTAGGAAATATACCGCACCAAGGAAGAGCAGGAGATTATCACCGGCCTGTTTCCAGATACCGTATCCGAAAAGTGATATGCCTCCCCCGGCTATGACACCCCATATCAGGCCTTCCGGGAACCTCCAATCGGTAAAATCCGGTCCAAAAGGGCTATAGTGCCAGCGTTTCCGAAAGCAGATTCTGGCGGTCATCATGTTGGTGAGAGCTGAAAACAGGAAGACTATGGAGAGCAGGCCGGGAAGTAGCCGGATCACCAGGTTCTTGAACTCGGCAAACCATGCGTCAAGTGCCGCGGCGTCAAAGGGGGAGCCTTCCTTATAGGCGGCAAGTCCCCTGTCGAAATCCTGGGATATTGAGCCGACCAGTTTGTGATAGGCCTCTGACAGACCTGTCCCGGTACCCAAGGTAAGGGAAATCAAAAAGACAAAGGTCAAAAGCGCCAGGCCTGCCACTAGGGTCTGTGTTCCAGCCCAGTTCTTACCCTTGGCGATAATCAGCACTGCGGCAAGTCCGGCGGCCTGGAAAAGCCATCCGAGACCCATGGTATGCCCCATAATAATCGTAAGAGCAGAGCCTGCCGCAAGGATTATTACAAGGCCGGTCAAGGCCATACCCATGCTCAGCA
This sequence comes from Deltaproteobacteria bacterium, assembly GCA_024275145.1. Lineage (GTDB taxonomy): Bacteria > Desulfobacterota > Dissulfuribacteria > Dissulfuribacterales > QOAL01 > S143-34. The sequence continues at coordinate 50,015 of JAJRZR010000044.1, forward strand.
AACCAAGGCTACACGCTATGAGTCCGGGGAACACCAGTTGCCCAAAGATTTCCATCCCTGGCAACGCAAGCGGCAGGAACAGCAGCAACACGGCGATCCCCAATCCAGGCATCTGTTTGTCATGCCGCGGTATCTTGGGGCCTTCACCCCTGTCTTTTTTGCTAAGCACCTAAACTTTCATGCCTGCCAAGCCCTTGTACAGGCACCCCTGGACATGAAAAAATACAGCCTCGATGGAGGATGCATTTTCACGGTAATAATTGATACTGGAGCACGGCCACATGGTCCGTAACCGTATGCCTGTCAGGAATCTTACATACCTTTCAGCAACAACCTGTAATCAGTTAAGCCATACATGCTACGGACTCAGCCTTGTTGAAGGGCATGCCCGGACGTGAAAGGCATGAGTGCCATTATCCTTGCCTTTTTTATGGCATTGGTGAGCTTTCTTTGATGCCTGGCACATGTGCCGGTCACCCTTCTTGGCAGGATCTTGCCCCTTTCGGTAACGAAATGCCCCAGTAATTGAGAGTCCTTGAAGTCGAGGACGATTGATTTGTCGGCACAAAAACGGCAAACCTTACGACGGACATATATTCTGCGTCTCCTTGGACGCCTGGTGGGTGTATGCTGCATTATTCCCGCTCCTTCCTGTCTTTATGTTCCTTCACCCTGCTCCTCTGGGGTCGAGCCGGTTTCGGTTTCCTTGGCCTGGGCAATCTTTGCAGGATCAAACTTGTCAGACAACTTTGTGGTGATGAATTTCAACACACCTTCATCTAGGCGCAGATTCCTGGTCAATTCTGCAACAGTAGAAGCCTTGGCCCCGTATTCGAGGACCACGTAATAACCATGGGTCTGTTTTTGAACTGCGTATGCCAGTTTTTTGAGGGGCCAAGGATCCACTTTTATGATCTGGCCATCGTCAGAGACGATAATATCCTGTAACTTGTTGTTGGTCTTCTCCCGTTGTTCATCATTGAGATCAGGATGGAGGAGATAAAAGGTCTCGTAATGCCGCAATTTCATAATGTGGCCTCCTTTCGGTCATTTTCTTCTGGCCAGGCGAATTTCACGGGACAGAAATTCGGTATGGCAAGGAGGATTAAATGTGAGGCCTTTAATTACATCACGGGAGACGGCCAGTCAAGGGTCAAATCTGCATCCCGGAACCGGCTGTGGTACGTTGTGTCCTTGTTTTTTTGACAGGATGCGCTTGGCAGATTACTTGCTCTGTCCCCTTGTATGACCTATTTTTATTTAAACAGTAGCTTGTTCGGTCAGGTCCGGCCGTTTCCCGATGCTGCCTTTTTGCTTTGAAGGTTTCTGACCGGTTTGCGCAAGAACACATGGAGGATTGGAATGGCTATTATCAAGATCCGCGTACAACGTGCCCCGAGGCGCCTTGAGGACAGGCTGAGATGCCTGGTAGACGATATGCTGTTGTTCAACCAACCGGTTGCCCTTTGCGATGGCAGTTGGGTACCTTCCTTGGATGTCTATGAAAGCAAGGATGCCGTGTACCTGGTCTTCGATGCCGCTGGTATTGAGAAAGAGAGCTTGGAGCTTGTTGTAGAGGGCCAGGTGATACGCATTACCGGACAGAGGAATTCCCCAGTGGCGCTCAGGCAGAAGAGGTATCTTCAGATGGAGATCGAATACGGTCCGTTTGAACGGACTGTGCGAATCCCCGTAGCATTCGATCCGGACGAGGTTGATGCGAGGTATGAAAATGGCATGTTAGTCGTGCGCCTTAATAAGAGGCCAAACGATGCGGTGACTGTAAAGATAACATAGGCCCTCTGAATTCCCTGCTTTGTCCATACAGGGAGGTATTGCTGCCCGGTTGACATTAGACCCTGTGAATTCTTGTTTGGCAGAATATTTCGGAGGTCTCAATTCAATAGAGGTCTGACATGGAAAACGTTTTAGATACAAAAGAAAAGGCGCAACAGAATACTGTGCGTGAGCTTCCGGTACTACCCAGCAAGGACGTGGTGCTTTTCCCCCACATGGTAGTGCCCTGGGTCATAGAGCCTCCCAATCTGGTTAAGATGATAGACGATGCCCTGGCAACGGACAGGACCATTGCAGTGGTTGCTGTAAAGGGAGAGGCGGAAACCGGTGAGCCAGAGCTCTATGGCGTAGGAACCATAGGCCTGATTCTCCGTATGGCCAAGAACGAACAGGGGCATGCAAAATTGATAGTCCAGGGGGTTACCAGGGTCAGAATACTGGAGATCACCGGCAAGGAGCCATATATAAAGGCAAGGATCGAGCCGGTACAGGACGAATTGACCCATGACATGGAGACCCAGGCCCTGGTGGTAAATATACGCCAGGTCTTTTCCAAGGTACTTGAACTATCTCCAAACCTTCCAAAGGAGTTGGCAGCGGTCGTCATGAATATAGATGATCCAAGGGTCCTGGCAGATATCGTGGTGAGCCACCTGAATATATCCATTGAGGAAAAGCAATCCGTGTTGGAGACCTTGGATGTCAAGAAACGTCTTCAGATAGCCTTCAGGATATTGTCGGAGCAGCTTGAAATCCTTGAACTGGGCTACAAGATCCAGTCTCAGGTCAAGGACCAGGTAGACAAGACCCAGAAGGAATATTACCTGCGTGAGCAACTCAAGGCCATCCAGAAGGAATTGGGGGAAGGCGAGGAAAAGCCAGACGAGTTGGCAGAACTTAAAGAGAAGCTCGAAGCAAGAAACCTGCCGGAGGACGCCAGGGAGGAGGCTGAACGGGAGCTTCAGAGACTTGCCAGGATGCACCCCTCGTCATCGGAGTATACTGTTGCCAGGACCTATCTCGATTGGATCCTAGAACTTCCGTGGGATAAACATACTGAGGACCACCTGGACCTCGACAAGGCAGAGAAGATTTTGAATAGGGATCACTATGACCTTGAAAAGATCAAGAAGCGTATACTCGAATACCTGGCTGTCAGAAAGCTTAAGCCAGATGCCCAGGGTCCCATTCTGTGTTTTGTTGGCCCTCCCGGTACAGGCAAGACATCCCTTGGTAGGTCCATCGCCAGTTCGTTGGGGCGCAAGTTCTACAGGATAGCCCTTGGCGGGGTCAGGGACGAGGCTGAGATAAGAGGGCACCGCAGGACCTATGTCGGGGCCATGCCGGGACGCATCATCCAGGGACTCAGAAAGGTAGGGGTCAAGAACCCTGTGATCATGCTGGATGAGATCGACAAGATTGGCGCTGATTACCGGGGGGATCCTGCCTCTGCCCTCCTGGAGGTGCTAGACCCTGAGCAGAATTCCCACTTTACTGACAACTATTTGGGCGTTGAGTTCGATCTGTCCAGGATAATCTTCATAGCCACTGCCAATATTCTGGACACCATCCCTGGTCCGCTCCTGGACCGTATGGAGGTACTGGAGCTTTCGGGATACACCCTTGAGGAAAAACTGGAGATCGCCAAGAGGTATCTGATACCAAGACAGCTCGAGGCCAACGGCCTGAACAGGCGCAATCTCACCATAGAGAAGAGGGCGTTGGCAAAGATAATAAGCCTCTATACAAGGGAGGCTGGCGTCAGAAATCTTGAGCGGCAAATAGCAGCGGTTTGCAGGGTGGTAGCCCGACAAGTGGCCCAGGGTAAGACGGAGAAGGTCGTAGTCAAGTCCTCCAACCTGGCTGACTTCCTGGGTAAGCCCCGCTATCAACCCGAAGTGGCAGAAAGAACCAGGGTTCCAGGGGTCGCCACCGGCCTTGCCTGGACCCCTGCCGGCGGCGAGATACTGTTCATAGAGGCTACCAGGATGGACGGCTCCGGGAAGTTGTTGCTTACCGGAAAGCTTGGCGAGGTGATGAAGGAGTCCGCCCATACCGCTCTGAGTTATATCCGTTCAAAGGCATGTGACCTGAAGATTCCAGTGGATATATTCAAGAGTGACGATATTCATATTCATGTCCCTGCCGGTGCAATTCCAAAGGATGGCCCTTCTGCAGGCGTGGCGATCTGTGTTGCCTTGGTCTCCCTGTTGACAGGTCAGCCAGTAAGGCCTGATGTGGCCATGACCGGTGAAATAAGCCTCAGGGGCATTGTATTGCCCGTTGGCGGCATCAAGGAAAAGGTGCTTGCGGCACACAGGGCGGGGATCAGAGAGGTGATACTGCCCAAGCGTAATGCCAACGACCTGGATGACCTGCCTGAACAGGTGAGGGGGGCCTTGAAGTTTCATCTGGTTTCTCGGGTCGATGAGGCGATTCATATTGTTTTCAAGGGCAGAAGGAACAGACGGCCCCGTGTTGACACGAAGCGGTGTGTTAGGTAACATTAACGGATTTCCTGGATTTTGGGCCATTAACTTCATGATCTTTCAGGCTATCCATGTTAAGGGGATATCTCTAAAAAGTGTATGATCATGGGGAGAACTGTTGTTAAGCATCTCCATGCCCGGGTTGTGTGTAGCAATGTCCAGGGGTATCTCGAATATCAGGGCTGCATGAAGGCCTGGCAGGTAAACAATGTTTGATTCGCTAAGTGACCGCCTGAATTCTGTTTTTAAACGGCTTAAAAGCCACGGTAAGCTCTCGGAGCAGGATATAAAAGAGGGCCTGCGTGAGGTACGTCTGGCATTGCTTGAGGCGGACGTGAATTACAAGGTGGTAAAGGATTTCGTGGCCAGGGTAAGGAGCAGGGCCACCGGCCACGAGGTAATGGATAGCCTTACCCCTGGCCAACAGGTGGTCAAGATTGTCCATGAAGAACTCATAAATCTCCTTGGGAAACACAATCAGCAGATAAATCTTGCCGGTCATCAGCCAGCGGTCATTCTGTTGGTTGGTTTGCAGGGATCTGGCAAGACTACTACCGCTGCAAAACTTGCAAGATGGTTGAAAAAAAGAGGGAGAAAGCCCTATCTGGCCCCAGCAGATGTATACAGGCCAGCGGCCATAGAACAGTTGACCACCCTGGGAAAGCAGATTTCGATTCCGGTCTTTCCCTCGGAAGGTTCCATGAATCCGGTAGATATCGCACGGCAGGCGGTCGCCAGGGCGGGCATGTCCAATCTTGACACGGTGATCCTCGATACCGCTGGACGTCTCCATGTGGACGAGGAACTGATGGGCGAACTCAAGGAGATCAAGGCGGTGGTCGATCCGCAGGAGATTCTTCTTGTGGCAGATGCCATGACCGGACAGGATGCGGTCAATATTGCAAAAAAATTTGATGAGGATCTCGCCATAACCGGCGTAGTCCTCACGAAGCTGGAGGGCGATGCCAGGGGTGGGGCCGCCCTTTCCATCCAGGCGGTGACCGGCAAACCCATAAAACTTGTGGGGGTTGGGGAAAAGTTGAATGCCCTGGAGCCCTTTCACCCTGACAGGATAGCCAGCAGGATCCTTGGAATGGGGGATGTGCTTACCCTTATTGAAAAGGCCCAGGACAGCATGGACCGTGGAAAGGCCCTGGAGCTTCAACGTAAGTTGAAAAGGGATGCCTTTACCCTGGAAGACTTCAAGGATCAATTGGTCCAGATAAGGAAAATGGGCAGCCTGGAACAGATAATATCCATGATTCCAGGGCTCAACAAGATGAAGAAGAGGCTCAAGGGGGCCATGCCGGATGAAAGGGAATTCGTCAAGATCGAGGCGATCATTAATTCTATGACCCCCCTTGAGCGAAGAAAATATACCATTATAAATGCAAGCAGGCGCAGGAGGATCGCCAAGGGTAGTGGTACCACGGTTCAGGATGTAAACCAGTTGCTGAAAAATTACTCTGAGATGAACAAGATGTTCAAAAAGATGCGAAAGGGCAAATTCAAGCAGTTCCCAAAGGGTCTCCTGCCCTTTTGAGCTTAATGCATGGTTTGTAAGGGTACTTTCAGGCATGAAAGAATACCACCTGGAGGGGAAAGTTTTTCAACAACGGGATCATTATCCCATGGAAATTTCTGGAAAACGTTTAAACATGGAGGACTATAATGGCAATCAAGATACGTTTGACAAGGGGAGGCCGTAAGAAAAGGCCTTTTTACCGGATAGTTGCGGCAAACTCCGGTGCAAAGAGGGATGGCAGGTTCCTTGAGATTCTAGGAACGTATGATCCCTTGAAGGATCCGGCAGAGGTAAGGATCAACAGGCAAAAACTTGATAAGTGGCTGAGCCGTGGAGCGAAACCTTCCGACACGGTAAGGAGTATTTTGTCTAGGGCCTCTCAGGATTCTACGGTAGCTACTGGTTAGGTAATTCTTTGTGTACCTTGAGCCGTGTTGATTTAATTATGCGGTGTCGAGCTGATTGATCCGACACCTAGGTATCCATCTTGGTTGTGGACGGATACCCACAGTCTGCCAGGCTTTTTGCGTGTAACAAGTGGAGTAGGTTGCAGGGTCCGGATGATCCTGAGGCTTCTTGATTTGTTATGGGAAAATATTCCCCTATTATCAGGATGTATTTTCATGCCCAGGCATACGGGCTGCAAGAAGGTTTGCCATAAATACATTCTCACATCGGGGCTGTATTTTACGCTCAGGGTGTGGCCTGATTGTAGGGCCGCACGAAGATTTGGGTAGGGGTTATGCTGCTAGCAGGGCTTAACCGTGGAGGTGAGACTATGAGGGAACTGGTGGAGTATATTGCAAAGGCGCTGGTAGATAATCCAGAGGCTGTAGAGGTTGAAGAGATCGAAGGTAAGCAGACCTCTGTCATAGAACTCAAGGTGGCCAAGGAGGACCTGGGCAAGATAATCGGCAGGCAGGGCCGTACCGCCAGGGCCATGAGGACCATATTGAACGCGGCGTCCACCAAGTTGAACAAGCGTTCCGTCCTGGAGATTCTTGAATAGGAAGTGTGGATGGGGAAAAAGATGGACTTGTAGCCTTGGGAAGGATTTCAAGGCCTCATGGCGTAAGGGGAGAGGTCCAGGTCTATCCCTATTCTGGGCCGGAATCTATTGCAGGTATTCGGGAAATCCATCTTCGCCATATCACCGGCAGGTCGAGTACCCATAGGGTCCTTAGATCAAGGATCAAGGGGCCGAAGGCCGTAATACTATCCCTGGACGGCATAACGGACAGGGATAAGGCTGAGGAAATGCGGGGTGCCGAGATCCTCGTTCCAAGACGATCCCTTACAAGGTCAGAAGGGGAATATTTTTGGTATGAGCTTGAGGGGTTGGAGGTAGTTACCCAGGACGGCAAGTCCCTGGGTGTCATACGGGAAATTATCGAGACAGGGGCAAACGATGTCCTCGTCGTACAGGGTCCCCGGGGTGAAGTCCTGCTACCGGTCATCGAGGAGGTGATAAGGCAGGTGGATATCGAAAGGGGAACCTGTACGGTGGAGCCTTTGCCCGGCCTTCTGGAAATCTATGATCTTTGACATACTTACCATTTTCCCTGATTTTTTCCGTTCCCCCCTTGAAGGAGGGATATTGCGCCGTGGCATAGAGGCTGGACTGATTTCGGTAAATCCTGTCAACCTCAGGGACTTCACGTCTGACCGCCACAGAACCGTTGACGACAGGCCATTTGGAGGCGGTGAGGGGATGGTGATGAAACCCGAGCCGATATTAAAGGCCCTCGACTCACTGCAGATATCACCCCTTGATGCCAAGGTGATCCTGATGAGTCCCAGGGGAAGGGTGTTCAATCAATCCATTGCGGCGGAGCTTTCGGTGGAAAGACGCCTGGTCATAATTTGCGGCAGATACGAAGGGGTGGATCAAAGGATCTCCGATCACTGTGTGGATATGGAGTTGTCGATAGGGGATTACGTATTGTCAGGAGGAGAAGCCGCTGCCCTGGTGGTGATGGAGGCAGTCGGTCGGCTGATTCCAGGGGTCCTCGGTTGTGAGGATTCGGCCCGCAACGATTCCTTCAGTAATGGAATCCTTGAATATCCCCAGTATACACGTCCCAGGAGGTTTAGAGGTTGGGAAGTCCCCCCGGTGCTTCTTTCGGGTGATCATGCTGCAATAGCCAGATGGCGCCGCCGTGAGGCATTAAAGGCAACCTTGCGCCGTCGTCCGGACCTGCTTGGAAAGGCCAAACTCGATCCAGAAGACCTGAGGCTTCTGGATGGGCTGAAGGAGGAGAGGCCCTGATATTCCTGGCACTGGTTCATTATCCTGTCAAGAACAGGGCAGGGGAGATTATCGTATCTGCCGTAACCAATCTGGATATCCATGATATCGCCAGGGCGGCCAGGACCTATGGCATAAGCAAGTATTACATCGTTACACCAATCGGAGAACAGCGTGATCTGGTAAATACCCTTTTACGCCATTGGCAGGCAGATGTTGGTGGAAGGATCAACCCGGACAGGAAAGAGGCGCTTGATCTGGTTGAAACCGCATCGAGCCTTGAATCCGTATGTCAGGAGATTGTCTCCATTACCGGGGAAGAGCCTTTCGTCATGGGCACGTCGGCTCTCAAATCCGATGGGTGTATCAGCTGGCGAGATGTGAGAAAAAGGGTGGAAGAATCAGATGCTGGTAGTATATTATTGGTTTTTGGTACGGCATCTGGTTTGGCCCCTGAGGTATTACAGGCCTGCGACGGGATCTTGTGCCCCATAGAAGGTGGCAGTGCCTATAACCATCTGTCTGTGAGGAGTGCCGTAGCCATTGTCCTGGATCGGCTTTTGGGTGGCAGATAACTTTGCTGCCCGTATTTACAGGTACATGAAGAAAAAGGCAGCTGTAAGCCTTGCACCAAGGAGGTTACCATCTATGAATATTATACGAAAACTAGCATTTGAAGAAATGCGCGCGGATTTGCCGGAGTTCAGGCCGGGAGATACGGTACGGGTTCATGTCAAGATCCGTGAATCCGCGGAAAAGGAACGTATCCAGGTATTTGAAGGTGTCGTGATAAGCCGAAAAGGAAGCGGTCTGTCGGAGACCTTCACTGTACGCAAGATTTCTTATGGCGTTGGGGTCGAAAGGATCTTTCCTGTCCATTCGCCCAGGATAGAGCGCATAGAGCTTGTGGAAGAGGGCCGTCATAACAGGGCCAAGCTTTACTATCTTAGAGGGCTCAGGGGTAAGGCCGTCCGGCATAAGGTCCGTCGGCGTACCACCAGATAGCAGGTGTATGGGCACGTGGAACAGGCCCCGGATCTACTCCGCTATGAACGTATGCTATGGGATTTGGGGCTTGACCTGGTTGCCGGTGTCGACGAGGTGGGAAGGGGCTGTCTGGCAGGCCCTGTAGTCGCTGCCGCGGTTATACTGCCGAGGGATAAGGTATTGCTCCAGGAATTGGGCGGCGTCAGGGATTCGAAATCACTGACCAGCCAGGCCCGCAAACGTCTGGATAAGGAGATACGCCTCCGCGCATTGTCACTGGCCATCAGCCAGGTGGAACCTTCAGAAATAGATCGCATCAACATCCTCAACGCCTCTCTCAAGGCTATGAGCCAGGCAATAGATGGCCTGGATCACCGTCCTGACGTCATTCTGGTTGACGGTAATCAATTCATTCCCCATACTATTCCACAAAAGGTTATAATAAAAGGGGACAGCCGGTCCCTGACGGTTGCATCCGCATCGATTGTGGCCAAGGTCTTCAGGGATCACCTCATGGAGCGTATGGACAGGAAGTTCCCCGGATATCAGTTCGGGCGTCACAAGGGCTATGCTACCCGGCGTCACAAGGAGGCATTGTGCCTGCATGGGCCCTGTCCCATACACAGAAAGAGCTTCTCCGGAGTAAAAGAACATCTGGATAAGACCAGGGACTTGCCATGAATGATCGATCTCCAAAGGGGTTGGGAAGGCTGGCCGAGGATATGGCGGCGGATTTTTTCATATCACGTGGATATACTGTGCTCGAGAGGAATTACCGGACGCCGGTTGGCGAGATAGACCTTATAGTGAAGGGTCCCTCCCAGATAGTCTTTGCCGAAGTGAAGGCCAGAAGGGGTAACAAATGCGGCAGGCCTGAAGAGGCAGTTACTCCTGGCAAGCAGACGAAAATAAGCCGTGCGGCCTCGATGTTTCTTCAATCAAGGGGATGGCTTGATCGGGATATCAGGTTTGATGTAGTCGCGATTACATTTGTGGGCAGTGATGAAACGAAAATCAATCACATTCCGTGGGCCTTCGATGTCCAGGCATAAAGGGGTTGTTTCATGACTACGCGTATTCAAAGGGATATAGCAGAGATAAAGAACATGATACTGCAGATGTCCGCCCTTGTTGAGGAATCCGTGCGTACTGCTATCCTCACCTGCCAGCGCCAGGATGAAGATTTGGCGAAAAGGGTAATCGACCGGGACTGGGAGATTGACAAGATAGAGGTGGATATCGACAGCCTGGTGTTGAAGACCCTGGCCCTTCAACAGCCCATGGCCGCTGATTTGCGTTTCCTCACGTCGGCGATGCAGATTGCCGAGCAATTGGAAAGGGTTGGCGACCATGCGGTGAACATTGCCGAGCAGGTTGCAGGCCTCATAGAAAAAAGTGACGAAATACCGGTCTATTCGTCCAGCCTCAACGAGATGGCCAACGTGGCAATAGATATGTTGGGCGAAAGTATAAACGCCTTCGTTTATGGGGACAGCGAGATGGCCAGGGATGTCAGGACGAGGGACCAGGAGGTGGATGATCTCTATGCCGATGTTGTGCACAAGGAAATCGCGGAGATGGAAAGTGGTACGTCCAACGTGAGGACTAGTGTCTACCACATAATACTTGCCCTCAACATAGAACGTATCGCAGACCTAGCCACCAATATAGCAGAGGATGTCATATTCCTGGTGGAAGGACGGTTGATTCGCCATGGAGAGGAGGTTGACCTGGGAAGAAGTAGTGGCGAGGAGCCGGGCGAAGCGGAGAGGGAGAGGTGTCCCAAGACCGATCATTCCTTCAGGCGCGAGCCCCTGGAGTGCCTGGAAAATCATGCCAGGCACGTACACGATTGCCTTAGCAAGGCTGCAGAGGCCGTCATGGCCTACATTGACGGGGACATGGAGCGGTTTGAAAAACTCGTGGTGGATGTAAGTGAACTGGAACATGCGGCGGATCTGGTAAAGCGAAACGTAAGGGCCCATCTGCCACGGGGCATAATAATGCCTATCGACAAGTTTGAGCTGTTTCTCTATCTCAATGAACAGGATGCCATTGCGGATACAGCCGAAGACGTACTTGAATGGATAACCTACCGTCGTTCCGGGTTCACCCAGGAGTTCAAGGAAGGCCTTGAGGGATTGATGGAAAAATGTCTAGATATCAGTAAGAGCCTTGCACCAATTCTGCACGCGGCCCGCACATATTTCCAGACTGGGGATGAAGACGTTAGGGTCCATGTGAAGGACGGCATCCGGGGGCTGAGGGGCAAGGAACACGACGCCGATTTCCTAGAGCATGAACTCAAGAAACACATCTTTGACTCGGAGCAGGATTCCCTTTCGGTTTTTTATCAGGTCAGGCTCGTCGAGTTGGTGGGGCTATCTGCGGATCACGCAGAGAGTGCGGCAGATATACTAAGGTCCATGATCGCAAGATAGGGTCATGCGCCCTGTGGCTATACAACATGGCGCCTTCAGCATGTGAAGTTATCGGCGTGCTTGTCAACCAGTATGAAACCGGTTCTTACCTTGGTGTTGACACCTACCTTGCCGTTTTCTGCAATCCGTTCCAGGCGCTTGTATACAAGTGCCTTTTCATCCCGGGACAGGGGCCGGTAAAGTTCAAGCTGCCATATAAGTGTCTTGGCTTGCCTTTCGATGTCCCTTTCCCTGCGCCAGCATCCATGAAAGAATCTAAGGTTGGGGGCAAGTCCCATCGTATAGAGATAATTTACAAGGGCCTGTATGTCCATATGCCTCTTGTCCGGTTTGCGGCCTATGATTTCTTCGCACAGGCTGTTGAACAATAGATTTTCCTTTATGCCAGCCCAGCATACCAGACCAAGGAACCTTTGGGAGATATCCAGGAACCTGTCCAGGTTTTTCATATCTTTCAGCAGCGGAGCCAGGGAAACAAAGACGAGGTCGAATCTTTCGGTTGTGTCGTACACATTCCAGTCTGCCTGGATAATCTCCAGGTTACCTACGCCTATCCTGTCCCTTTTCTCCTTGAGCTTGGCTAGCATACCTTTGGATATATCCAGGCAGGTGACCTTCTTACAATAGGGGGCCATGCGAACGGCGTACGTGCCGGTTCCACACGCCACATCAAGTACTGTGTTCCCAGGCGCCAGTGCCCCGAATGCTCGTAACCCATCAATTATGGAGTTTACCTGATGCATATAGTCCTTACAGTTATCTAGGTCATCGTAGGTGGCCGCTGCTGCATCCCAGCATTCTCCCCTCATGCATCTTTTTTTCAGTGGGCCAGCATTCTTTTCCCTGGCATATGCACGCCAAAAATCAGGGGAATGAGGGGGGATGGCGTAAAGAGATTTATTTTTTTCCTTTTTTGTTGTATCAAGCATGTAGTCTCCTGGAGAGATACCTAGGACGGGTAAGCATATCCGTGAAACTGTGGAGCATTCTATGAAATCATTTAAACAACTTTTGGATGAATCGGTCAAGATTCATGGCCACTTGTGCCCTGGACAGGTGCTGGGAGTAAGGCTTTCCATGCTGGGCCTGAGGCTTTTGGGTATAGACGATCCGAAGGGGACCGACAGGAAATCCCTGATGGTATACGTGGAGATCGACCGCTGTGCCACTGATGCCATACAGTCTGTGACTGGGTGCAGCCTTGGCAAGAGATCCCTCAGATGGGTGGATTACGGGGTAATGGCCGCCACGTTTATAAGCCTCAAGGAGAACAATGCCTACAGGATCGTGGCCAGGGAGGAGGCAAGAGGGCTTGCCGATAGGTATGTACCGGGTATTGCCGATAAGTATAGGCGACAACTTGAGGCATACAAGCTTATGACGGATGAGGAACTTTTTTCGGTTCAGAGGGTGCGCGTGGATATCCCCGCATCCGACATGCCGGGAAGACCCATCCGGCGGGTTCGGTGCAGCAGGTGTGGAGATTACGTACAGGATTGCCGTGAAGTGGAAAGGGAAGGGGTTATATTGTGCAGGGCCTGTGCCTACGGTGGATATTACGAGGTGATATCATGAATATCTGTCCTGATGATACCGTCTTGACCAGCTCGACAAGGCTCAGAAAGGTGCCGGTGGAGGAGGCCCTGGGCATGGTGTTGCCTCATGACATGACCGAGATCATCCCTGGTAAGAAGAAGGGACCGGCATTCAAGAAGGGACACATAGTCAGGCCTGAAGATATTCCGAGGCTTAAAAACATGGGCAAGAACCATGTTTATGTACTTGAACTTGGGCGTAGCGATCTTCATGAAGATGAGGCCGCCTTGGCGTTGGCAAGGGCGGTAGCAGGACCTGGAGTCGTCTTCAATGACAACGTCAGCGAGGGGAAGGTCTCCCTGAAGGCCGAAATTGATGGCCTGCTCAAGGTGGAAAGATATCCGCTCCAGCAATTTAATGAGCTTGGCGATGTCATGCTGGCAACCAAGCACTGTAACGTGCTGGTAAGGGCAGGGGATCTGGTAGCCGCCGGCCGGGCGATTCCTCTGGTGATATCAGCGGCAATTGTCGATAAGGCAGTGGGGATAGCCAGGCAGGCAGGTGGTCTCGTAAGCGTCAAGCCCCTTTTGATAAAGAAGGCCTCTATAATCGTAACTGGGCGGGAGGTGTACGAGGGGTTGGTCAAGGACGCCTTCGGGCCGGCCATGGAGGGCAAGCTCAAGGGGCTTGGCGTAAATATCCTTTCCACGTCCATCGTGCCGGATGATCAACTGGCAATAGTAGAAAGGATAGACCAGGCACTAGAGGCCGGTGCGGAGTTGATCCTGTGTACCGGGGGCATGTCCGTTGATCCTGATGATGTCACCAGGGCTGCCATCAGGCGTGCAGGGGCCACGGGCTTGGTATACGGCAGCCCTGTATTGCCAGGGGCCATGTTCCTCGTAGCCTATATAGGCGATGTCCCTATCCTTGGAATTCCGGCCTGCGGCATGTATTTTAAGATCACCATCCTGGACCTGGTGCTCCCAAGGATACTTGCAGGTGAACGTATAAACAGGTCGGATATCGCCGCCCTTGGCCATGGTGGCCTATGCAGCCAATGCAAGGTATGTCATTATCCCGTTTGTCCATTTGGCAAGAATTGAAGGAGGAGGCCTTTTCTGCCTATCCCTGTTTTTTACGGAAGTATATATCTTGATGCCCCAGCGGCCAGCTACAACCTTTTCGGGGAATATCGTGTAAGCGCATGGCATCATACAGATTGAACTGTGCTGGAACCATTTGAAAGTCCACTGTTGGCCAAAGAAGCATACTGTATGGGCACACCTAACAGGGACGGACAGGGAATGCTTCTATTAAAGGAGTAATATGTTTATCATCAGTAATTTTCTGAATTCTCTGGCAACTATTCTCGACATAGCCCTTAACTTGTATATGTGGGCGTTTATCATCGCAGCGCTACTGTCATGGGTAAATCCCGATCCCTACAATCCAATCGTAAGGTTTCTGAACAATATTACGGACCCGGTAATCTATCGGGTAAGGAGGGTGTTGCCCTTGCAATTCGGTGGAATCGATCTGACGCCAATGGTGATAATCCTGGCAATCATATTCTTGAGAGGGTTCATAGTTACCACACTCCATCAATTGGCCTATTCTATTGCTCTAAGGTGATCTATCATGACCGTAATGCCCAATGAGATCCTGGAAAAGGAATTTTCGACAAGATTCAGGGGTTATAATCCCGAGGAGGTGGATGCATTCCTGGAAGAGGTGTCAGAGGAACTTGCCACCGTGATCCAGGAACGAAATGCCTTGAGGGATCAGGTGGCTTCGTACAAGGCAAGGATCGAGGAGATAAATCAGAAGGAGGAAGAATTCAGGCAGGCATTGACATCGGCCCACAAGTTGGCAGAGGAGATGAAGGAACAGTCTGCCAGGGAGGCGGATTTGATCCTTGAGAGGGCAAAACTCGATGCAGAACGTATAGTAGAGGATGCCCATCACGAGGCCCTGCGTTTGGAGGAACGCATAAGATCACTGAGAAGACTTCAACGGGAGGCGATCTACAAGATTCGTGCTACGATAGAGGGTTACCTGAACATTTTGGATGAAGAACTCCTGCCCCCGGAGGACGTGGACGAGAAGCTAAGTCTGGTAGCTTCGGAGGCAAGGATGATACAGGATGATGCCAGCGAAGAAGGCAGCGGAGTGCTTGGTTCTGACGTTCAGGAGGGGCTTGTCCAGGATGCTGCCGCGGCAACCGGGATAGAGGATCATCAGCAGGAAGGCGGCCCAGCGCCCGATATGGGCAATGCCGGCATACTGGCCGGGGCAGACGAAGCCAGGGATGCAGACACAAAGGATGACTCCAGGGATAAGGGGCCGGGCTTCGATGTGGGCAAGGTTTGGCCTGCTGATTAGCCACCGAATTATGCACACACCCAAACCTTCATGGGCCTGTAACCCTTTCGGGGCTGCACCTCTGGACAGGATGTAGCTTCATGGTAAGAAATCGGCCAACATCCGTGAAATTTCGTCAATGGTTTTGGCGGCATTTACCGCCTTCCTGAAAAATGAGCTTCGCTTAAGCCCCTTTGTGTACCAGGCCAGGTGTTTTCGTGCCATCCATACCGCAACCGGTTCGCCATAGAAGTCCTCAAGGGCATGGATGTGCTCCATGGCCGTATTGAATACAAGCCTATGGTCCCCCTGCCTTGTTGCAAGGCCGTCCCCGTTCAATAATGACACAACCTCCCTGAATATCCAAGGCCTTCCCAGGGCACCACGTCCTATCATGACTCCGTCTGCACCCGATATCCTCAGGCACTCCAATGCATCTTCCGGCGTCGTGATGTCTCCGTTTGCAATTACCGGGCAGCTCACCACCTTCTTTACATATCCTATTGCCTTCCAGTCGGCCTTTCCAGAAAACATCTGGCTCCTTGTCCTTCCATGCACCGTGATCAGACTTGCCCCTGCCTGTTCCACCATCCTGGCAAGGGTGGGTGCGTTCATGTTTTCTGGATCCCAGCCCAGGCGCATCTTTACCGTTACCGGAATGGTTACAGATTTCACAACCCTTTCGACGATACCGGCTGCGAGATCAGGCTCAAGCATGAGGGCCGCTCCGGCCCCGGTTTTAACGATCTTTCGCTGGGGACAACCCATATTGATGTCTATCATGGCGGCGCCAAGTCCCTGGTTTACCTTGGCTGCTTCGGCCATGACAGCTGGGTCTGAGCCTGATATCTGTACGGCCAGCGGGAATTCCTGCCTGGCAGTTGAGGCCATTTTCGCAGAACGTCTATTGCCGCGCACGACCGCCTGGGATGCGATCATCTCGCTGTATGCCAGGCCCGCGCCAAATTGCCGTGCTATCTGCCTGAAGGGATAATCCGTTATACCCGCCAGTGGCGCCAGGAATACGTTGTTGGCAGTTTTCAGGTGACCTATGGCCAAGGATCTTAGAAGGCAGGACATATTTTCTAGATCTTATCCCGGTCAGTTAGGCCCCTTTTCCACTATGAGCCGTATGTAATCACCGTGTTTTTCCTCCAGCACGATCCGTGCGCCGATGATCCTGCACAGGTTTAACATCTTTGTCAGGGTGTCGGGCCTTATGAGGACCTCTACCCTGTCGCCTGGTGGTGTCTCCGGGTTTCGAAAGCGTAGTCCTACGCCAACCAGACCCTTTCAACAGTCCTTCCTGCTGTCTATCGATAGCGAGATCCCAGGCGACCGTCCTTTCTTGTCTTTCATTACATGATGATCCATAACCTCGATTCCGTATCCATCTGCCATTGCATGGGCCGACCGGTTCCCTGTGCCGTTGGCAACTTGTTCATGTGGATGTGCGTCACCGGCGTGGCCTGGTTGCAGGGCACAGGTTCTCCTTGTATCGGCGGTTGAAGATGGTGACACATCAAGTTCCCTGGCAAAGATCCCTGAAGGGTTACATAACATGAACAAGACAAGGGGGAAAAATACATGCACAATATGCAGTTTGCAGTCTTTCATCGTATAGGGTCTCCATGTCTTGGCGGTGAGGTGTAGATACGTTCGACCGTATTGGGGGATCGCGATCAATGCCTGTGGATTATCAAGTGGTTATGCCCAGGAATCAACGCCCTTGCCTCCTTGGAGGAACAAAATTCCTCATGGGTCCCGTGGAATACAAGCCGTTGATTCAGACAAGCTACTTTGTTCACATAGTGCGTCACAACGCCTATATCATGTGTCACTATAACGATGGTTATGCCCTCCCGGTTGAGTCTTCCTAGCAAATGATAGAAATTTTCCTGGGAATTTGCATCGATACCCGTAGTCGGTTCATCCAGGAACAATATCTTGGGATGGTTGACGATCGCCTTGGCAATAAAGACCTTTTGTTGTTGTCCGCCGGAAAGCTCCCTTATCTTCGTATTGGAGAGGGATGCCATTCCTACCTGTTCCAGTGCCTCATGGATCAGCCTGGTATCGGTACGGTTCATCCATCTGGGAAAGGTTTTTGCCGCTATCCTGCCAAGTGCCACTACCTCGGCAACGGATATCGGGAATAGCATGTCTATCCTGGTGGCCTTCTGGGGGACGTAGCCTACTTGCTCCCAGTGTTTGAACGACGTTACCGGTGTCCCCAGGATGTTGATCCATCCCCTTTCTGGGGTGAGCAGACCCAGGATCAGCCTGATGAGCGTGGATTTTCCAGAGCCATTCGGGCCGATGACGGCTAGAAAATCCCCGTCCATTATGTCAAAGGTTATGTCAGATAGTACCAGATGATGCCCGTAGGAAAAATACAAATGCTCTACTTGGACTAGAGCTTCACGTTCCTTTCCTATGGATGTCGGTACGGGACCATACTGTGTCTCGGGTTGACTTACGTGTTCTGGCATTAGAGACCCTTGTACCTGGAGATATAGCTCATGACCTTATAGGTGAGCCTGGCCGCGGTGTAGTCGGCAAAGTGAAGTCCTGGCGTGGGTGCAAGTTCTACGATGTCAAAGCCCACGATATCTTGATCTTCCACGATTTGTCGAAGGATCGAAAGTGTTTCATACCATCCAAGCCCTCCGGGCTCAGGGGTACCTACCGACGGCATAATTCCTGGGTCGAGTCCATCCAGATCGATGGTAATATATGTTGGCAGGTCCTTGAGGCCTTGCCTTATGGCATCAAGTACATATTCAAGGTCAGCGGCAACCTGGCTTGCCCACAAGAGCGTGCGTCCCGATCTTCCCCTGAGAAAGACCATCTCTTCATATGAAAGGGACCGGATACCTACCTGAATGACATGACCCAGATCCCATATCCTTCGCATAACACATGCATGGCTGAATGCCGATGACTGGTAACGGTCCCTGAGGTCTGCATGGGCATCTATCTGGATTATATTAAGTGGGCCATATAATTCATGGACAGCGCGGATGGAGCCTATACTGACCGAGTGGTCGCCACCGATTATTACGGGGATCTTGCCACGGCCTATCACCGTTCCTACAGCTTGTTGGACTCGTTTGCCCATCTTTTCTGGATCTATCACCGGCTCAATGGGCTCAAGGGTATGGATGCCCTCTTTCCATGCCTCGATCCTCGTCTCTTCGTCAAACAGTTCCATTTGGGCCGATGCGGCAAGCAATGCCTCCGGCCCTGAGCGTGCCCCGGCCTTGTAGCATGTGCTGGCATCATATGGCACGGGTATGACTACATAGCGTGCCCTGTCAAGATCACAATACGGAGGCACAAGCCCTAGGAAATTAAACTCCATGGCACCTTAACGTGAAAACATTTTCTTGTAAGGGGATATGTTTTTATCCCAAATCTTCATGCCTGCCCGGCCCTTGCGCAGCCTCCCCCCGGACATGAAAATACAGCCCTGATGGAGGGCATATTTTCACGGTAAATTATGCAGCCTGCAAGTTTGCCAAAGATGCAAGGCGGAAGGGAGGTAGACGTGCTTTGGTGCTTCAACTCCATTACAGGATAGCAGATCTGGTGAAATTGCAAGCCCCTTGCGGCTTCAAATGCCGAACAGCTTTGATCGGATTTCAAAGCACCCTTTGAGTGAATGTTTGCGTGCTTCAAAATGGTCATAACTGTTTTAAATGAAAGAAGAAATACTTTTGCCCAGTACTTAATGTGCATAACTTGGGTTTAATGCCCGGGGTGTAGTGTCTAAGGATACGGGCCGCATGAATATTTGCATAAAGCCTGCAAGCCGATGGGCTCAATCACATTGACATCCGCGCCCTTTCGTCCTTTACGAAATGTTGAACCTTCCTGATGACCTTTGGGAATTCGTGTCCCCGGTCTAGCAGTTTTATCTCCACCTTTTCAATGGAAAAGATTTGCTTGATATGTTCAATCGCTGCATCGGTATCAAATGATTTACAGGAAAATATATCAAGGCTCAGATAGAGCTTTTCCGGAAAGGTATGGATGCTGATGTGACTTTCTGCAATGAGCACGAAACCTGAAATTCCCCAATCCTCTGGAACCTGCCCAGAATATTTGAATACGTAGGGTGGCATGATCTTGGTCATCTTGATTTCATCCGGATAGCGGCTGAGGAAGTCATAAATTCCATTTAAATCCATCAACCGGTCACGATCGCATCCATATCCATCAAGCATCAAGTGCTGTCCAAATCCATATTCTATATGGTTCATCGTCCTGTCCTCCTAGAGAGATGTACAAGGAGGTCGTGCTCCTTTGAATTCGTCGGGTTCCATATCCCTTGTAACGGGTGGAATGTCAAGAAAAAAACCTGAATATTTCCTGCCCAGCGCACCAGCTCGAAATTACGGGAGATATGTTAAATTGACTATATTAACTTAATCCATTATAAACCGCCAGGGTACAGATGTATTCCAGATTCTCAAGCGGCCTGCGCTTTGGTGCCGTATCCTCAGCCATGCAGACACGGCCCGGCCTGTATAAAGGGGGTGTTTCCATGGTAAATTCCACGCGCTCTGTATACTATATACCCGGCGCCGCACCTTTAGGTATGAAGTACATCGTTTGGGCAGTATCTTCGTGTGGATGCGCCGCTATAGGGTATGATGAAGGTGGCAATGCTGCGGGATAAGTTTTTAAGATCCCTAAGACGGGTTTTGCCGGGGAAGTAGAGGCAGTATGTCTGAAGATTGTGTGTTGATAGCAAATCGTGGTGAGATCGCCATTCGTATCATGCATGCCTGTAACGAGCTTGGTCTCGGGTATGTCGTGGTCTATACTAAGGAGGATGAGGCCTCCTTTCACGTTGAACTCGCAAGGGAACAACGTGGGGCCGGGGCGGTATACAGGATATCGAGTTACAAGGACCCAAATGAGATTTTTTCAGTGGCAGACAGGGCCAATGCCACGGCCATCCATCCAGGCTATGGCTTCTTTTCGGAAAATTTCCGGTTTGCCAGGAGGGCGACCTTGAGGTCGAGGCCCCTGACCTTTATCGGTCCAAGATGGGAGGTGATAAGGGATCTTGGCAGCAAGATCAATACGAAGAGGGTGGCCAAGTCCCTGGGCATTCCGGTGATCCCTGGTTCCGACAGCCCAATTTACAATGAGATGGATGCCGAGGTCCTGGCAGAGGAGCTTTTCTTCATGCAGAAGGAGCAGGGCATAAAGCATCCTTCCATCCTGGTAAAGGCCTCTGCCGGCGGTGGAGGGATGGGCATTGAAGAGGTAAACCACCTGGATATGTTCAAGAGGGTCTACAGGCGCATCCAGAACTATGCAAAGAGGCAATTTGGCGACGAAGGCGTTTTGATCGAGCAATGCCTGACCGATTACCAGCACCTGGAGGTCCAGTTGTTGTGCAGCCGTTATGGAGAGGTGGTACATTTTGGAACCAGGAATTGCACGATACAGAGTACTGGCCGGCAAAAGAGGGTGGAGGCAGCCCCGGGATTTGATCCCCGGCTCTATGATTACCCCTTTGATGCCAGCGAGGTGATGGAACGAATGGTGGAATACTCCGTCAGGCTTGCCAAGCACGTAGGTTATGACAACGTAGGTACCTGGGAATGGGTCGTTACCAGGGACGGAAGGCCCTATTTGCTGGAGGTCAATACGCGAATACAGGTGGAAAATGAGATTTCAGCCGCCATATCCAGGATAAAAGGACATCAAGGGCCTGTGAATCTCATCAGGGAGCAGATACGTTCGGCCCTCGGGGAAAAGCTCGGTTTTAAGCAGAAGGATGTAAGTTTCGAGGGCACCAGCATCGAACTACGCATAGTGGCAGAGGATGTAAAAAGGGGCTTTTCACCATGGTGCGGAACCATAACCCGCTTCGATTTTCCTGAGGAGCCATGGGCAAGGCTCTATACCCACGTGCCCAGGGGCCGGCCTTACAATATTCCCACCGAATACGATCCCAATCTTGCCTTGGCGATCATTTGGGGTAGTGATACGGAAGAGGCAAAGGAGAGGGCGAAAGGTTTCATAGGCGCCTGTAATATCCAGGGCACAGATTCCCAGGGTGGGGCCATCGTCACTAATCTCGATTATCTCTACGAAAGGTTGGAAGACGTCCTTCGATTTAAATAATTCAATTTTATATGGATCATACGTTTATGGCAGACAGTGGGAAACTTCTCACACAGTTGGCTGATAGAATCTCATATCTTATAGATGTCAAGGGCGATGCCAGGTGGGCCAACCTTGATGAACTCCTTGACAAGGTACATGGCCTGAGGCGGTCACTTTTTGATATTACCGAGGCACGCCTTTTCGAGGAACTGGACAGGATTGAGGAACGCGTTTCCTTCCTGGAGGACAGGGTTGCGGAAAAGTTGTCCCCGGCCGAGGTAGTCAATATCGTCCGCAGTGTTCAGCGCTTTACCCTGCAGGATGTCCTGGAGAACGTATATGATTCATATACAGAGCTTGGTGGAGAGGGAGAATGCAATATTGACCCTGCAATGGTGGTGGCGAGGGCCATTATCTCGAGGAGGGTCAAGAATAAACTCTATCGTCATCAGGTGATGGTCATAGGCCATGAAAAGGGCAAGGGGGAGGAATTCAGGAATGGCGGCTGTGCCCGCCCATGGGGGAACGACAAGGCACTCAGGTACATGAGGGTTGCAGAGACCGAGGGCATCCCCATACATTTTTTCATATTCACCCCCGGTTCCTTCCCTATAGAAGACTATCCTGGTGCTGCCCAACAGATAGCAAGGAACCTTTATGTAATGAGCAAGCTCAAGGTTCCGATGGTATCCTTCATCTCGGAAGGTGGCTCAGGGGGGGCAGAGGCCATAGGGCTTTCAGATATAAGGCTGATGGGTTCGATGGGTTATTACTCGGTCATTTCCCCGGAAGGTGCTGCGGCCATCGAGGGAAGGATCCGCGAGGGAGAGAAGTTGCCCAAGGAGCTTATCCGCCATTGTGCTGCCCAGCTTAAGATGACCGCAAAGGATAATCTCGAGCTTGGAACCATAGACAGGATAATAGAAGAGCCTCCCCTTGGGGCCAGGCGTGAGGATTACAGCTTTTTCAGGCGGTTGAAATACGAAATGATCCGGGCCACCGATGAGGTGGTGCTCAAAACCAAGAGTTTCAGGGCATTCAGGGCCTATGCCTTGAAACAGCGGGCAGAAGAGGGGAAGGAGGTGCCGGAAGATTTCGATGTGGCCATCGCCTGGGACCTTACCGATTTGGAAATAGAGCGTTTGCTTGAACTCCGATCGAAGAAATACAGGGGGCTCGGCAAGGGTTATATACAACTCAAGAAAGGGCTCAGGCTCGGCCTGGGAAGGGCCAAGGATATAGCCACCAAGGGTTATTACGAGCTTCGTTACGGGCTCCTTAGGCCCCACCAGAGGAACGTACAGAAGGTTATAGAAGAGGTTTCAGGGGAGGGAACCGTATTCCTCAAGAAGGTCACCGAACCAGTGAGGGCGGCATACGATTTCGTCTTTCCCAAACTGGAAAGGCCTAGGAAGGTGGCGGCACCTGAGCCCATGGAGAGAAGGTCCATATTCGCTGAGGACTGGGAGCAGTATGTCAGCCCCTTGGCCAACGAAGACAGGACCGTTACCTGCCCGAACGCCTCCAAGTACGGATGCCTGGATCTGTGGGTGCCTGATCTATACGGTGAGCTTTGTGGCGTGTGCCCGAGCTGCGGCCACCACTTCCCCCTGGAATATCAGTGGT
>JAJRZR010000045.1 GCA_024275145.1 Deltaproteobacteria bacterium
CGCAGTATGCCCATGTTGGCCCCACGCCGCGTGCCCCCCTGTTTGATGGTCTCTGTGGCCACGTCGAATATGGTCATGAAGGATATGGGGCCGCTGGCAACACCGTGTGTAGACTTGACCCTGTCTCCTTCCGGCCTGATACGGGAAAAGGAAAAGCCGGTTCCACCTCCACTCTTGTGAATCATGGCAGTGTGTTTCACCGCCTCGAATATGCTCTCTATGGAATCCTCTATAGGCAAAACGAAGCAGGCTGAAAGCTGACCAAGTTCCCGGCCGGCATTCATCAGGGTTGGAGAGTTGGGCATGAAGCGTTTAGAGGCCATGAGATCATAGAAGTCCCCCGCAAGCCGCTCCACCTCTGCATCCTTCTTGTAATTGAGGTCAGGCTGGGCGATGGTCATGGCTACACGCCTGAACATATCCTCAGGGGTTTCAACCACGTTTCCATGGTCATCCTTTCGGAGATAGCGTCTGGCAAGGACTACCAGGGCATTGTTGCTCAAGGATAATTGCGTGGATGGAAGGCCGCCCTGGGACGTTACGGGTTTCAGGTGGTTGGATTCCTTCTGCTTTGACATCCTTCTTCCTTTCTATGATGGAACATTTCCTGTTCGCCCCCCAATTCTTTTAAACCAGACGAAGCTTCGAAAGTCCTGGGTAAGCCTGCTGCTACCGGAGTGCACGATGGTAGCCTGACAAAGACGAATAGGTAATGCCCCCTCCTTGATTGCGCAAGCTTTCAGGCGGCCACAACATGGACACACCCCCCTAGGACTCGGGGCCTCTTGCTGCGCCTGAGGATTTCTGTACAATTGGAGGGGCAGGCATGAAAGTCTATCGTTTTTACCTGACCCTGTCCAGCTCAAGCTGTTCCGTCTCCCAATCTTCATAAAGCCTCTCAAGGCTTGAAATGGTTTCTCTGTATCTGAGATTGATCTGCCTTGCCCTGGCCTCGTCCTGATAAAGCCCAGGATCCGCAAGGAGTACCTCGAGCTCCGTCTTTTCCCTTTCGATGGCCTCTATCCGGTCCTCCAGACGACGGATTTTTTCCTCTATGTGGCCGGTCCTCTCCCTTAATTCCTGTCTTTTCAAGGCAGCCCGCCGCCTCCTCTCCCTAGCACTGTGCCCCGAAGGACGCATCTTGCTGGAAGGTCTCTCCATAACAGAGCGCGTCGGATGCCTTTCCAGGTAATCCTCAATGCCGCCAGGATACTCGCAAAGCTTCCCGGAATGTACCTCCCATACCTTGTTTACCAGCCCCTTGAGAAAGGCGCGATCATGTGAAACCACCAGAAAGGAGCCTGGAAACCCTAACAGAGCGCGTTTCAAGACCTGTCTTGAAACTATATCCAGATGATTTGTAGGCTCATCGAGAATCAAAAAATTCGCTGGCCTAACCAGGATCCTTGCAAGGGCCAGCCTGCTCTTCTCGCCACCTGAAAGGCATCCTACCTTTTTGTTTACTTCATCCCCCTTGAACAGAAAGGCACCCAGGATATCGCGTATCAATTGACGTGGGGCACCTTGGCCAGTCTGAAGTAGGATTTCAAATAATGTCAGAGAAGGATCCAGCTCAACGGCCTGATTCTGGGCGAAATATGCCACAGACACGCCATGGCCACGGACCAGCCTGCCATCGAAGTCGCCTTCGGCACCGGCTATTATCCGGACGAGGGTAGATTTGCCAGATCCGTTGGGCCCCACGACCGCAATACGCTCCGCCCTCATGACCCTAAAATCTACGTCGTGCAGGACCTGGTAGCCATCGTCATAGGATTTTGAAATACCCTCGCCAACCACTACGTTTTTCCCGCTTCGGGCAGGTTCAGGGAAACAGAAATGCAGACCTGGGTCCCGTATGACCGGTTCATCACCGGGATCCATCTTCTCAAGCATCCTGAGGCGGCTCTGCACCTGCCTGGCCTTAGTGGCCTTTGCCCTGAACCGCTCAACGAATCTCTCGAGTTCCTTCATCCTCTTCTGACGGTTCCTTATCGCAGCTTCCTGCTGTCTGGACCTCTTTTCCCTGGCCCTTACGTAGGCCGAATAATTACCCTTGTATTGATGTATCCTCCCGCCACTGAGTTCAAAAATCCTATTACATAGACCATCCAGGAATGCCTCGTCATGGGATACCATGACGAGGGCCGCATCCTGTTCCCAAAGCCACCTTTCAAGCCAAGTGATAGAATCGATATCCAGATGGTTCGTCGGCTCATCCAGGAGCAGGATATCTGGGCCAGCAAGCAGGATCTTGGCCAACTCAACCCTCATCAACCATCCACCACTGAACTCCAAAAGGGACCGAGAATAATCCGCAGGATCAAATCCAAGTCCCCTCAGGACCATGGATATCCTGGCCTCTATCTCGTATCCACCAAGCCTTTCCGCCATGTCGAACAGGGACTGGTATTCTTCAACAAGCCTAGAATACGCCCTTCCATTCCCCTCTTCCACCTCTGACAGTTGTTCGCTTACCCTTTCAAGCCTTGCCTTAACCGCCTTAAGATCGTTGAAGGCGGTTTCCACCTCATCCCACAGCGAACGCCTCTGGACGGTGATCGAGAGTTCCTGTGCTAGATAGCCTGTCCTTGAATGCCTGGGATGTATGAGATCCCCCTCGTCAGGGGGAATGATCCCTGCCATGATCCTTAACAGCGTGGTCTTCCCTGCCCCGTTGGGTCCTATAAGGCCCACCTTGTCACCTTTATTGATGGTAAAATTCAGGTCCTTGAAAAGAATCCGGTCACCAACCTGTTTTTTCAGATTATTTATGCTGAACATGGAGTCAATAATAAATTCCTGCACCACACATTACAATGTTTGAATAATGCCATCTGACCAATTGCTCCTACCGGTATCAAACACTTTGACTTACCAGTACGTGATCTATTAAATTCCCGATGTGGGAAATTCCCCGCACGCCTCCACTAGGCCCCCTTGCAGGACTGGGTTGTAAGGGCAGAATGTGTGAAAGTTATCCCTGGAAGGAGAAACACGATAAGATGGGAATAAAAATCTACAACAGTTTCAGCCGTCAAAAAGAGGAGTTCACGCCACTGGAGCGAGGAAGGGTAAAGATGTATGTATGCGGGATAACGGCCTATGACCGTTGCCATATAGGCCACGCCCGCTCTGCCGTGGTCTTTGACGCAGTCGTTCGACATCTGAAACACAGGGGATACCATGTATATTTTATCAGAAATTTTACTGACATCGATGACAAGATAATCAACCGGGCAAAAAAGGAGGGTATCGACACCGTAACACTTGCAACCAGAGAAATCGCCAACTTCTACGAGGACATGGATGCGCTTGGGGTACTCAGGGCCGACGTTGAACCAAAGGCCACCGAACATATACCAGCGATAATAGCATTGATCGAAACACTGATCGCCAAGGGCAATGCCTACGAGGCCGACGGGGATGTCTATTTTTCCGTAAGGAGTTTTCCATCATATGGTGCGCTTTCCAGGAGAAACTTGGACGAGATGAGGGCCGGCGCCAGGGTCAGGCCAGGAGAAAAGAAGCGTGACCCGCTGGATTTCGCCCTCTGGAAGGCATCGAAGCCAGGCGAACCCGCTTGGGAAAGCCCCTGGGGCCCAGGAAGACCGGGCTGGCACATAGAATGCTCTGCCATGAGCATGAAATACCTGGGGCCTACTCTGGACATCCATGGTGGAGGCCTGGACCTTATCTTCCCGCACCACGAAAACGAAAGGGCCCAATCAGAGGCGGCTACAGGAAAGACCTTCGTGCGTTACTGGATGCACAATGGCTTTGTAACCATAAAGGGTGACAAGATGTCTAAATCACTGGGCAATTTCATCACCATCCAGGAGATCCTCGAGGAGCATCCCCCTGAGGTCTTGAGGCTCTTTCTTCTCTCGAAACACTACAGAAGCCCCTTGGATTATAGCCCTGAGGCGCTCAAAGAGACCACTGCGGCCCTTGACCGGTGTTACAATGCGCTGAACGAGGCTGTCCACCTGTCTGCAAGGACCGTGAAGAAGCACAGGCCCCTATCCCCGGAACTGCAAGAGGCGGTAAAGACATTGAAAGACCTGCCAGAGAAATTCGACCAGGCCATGGATGACGATTTTAACACGGCCCAGGCCCTTGGCCACATCTTCGATGCAGTAAGGGCGCTCAACAGACTTAACCAGCAGGCTAGCAAAAGACCCTCCGCCCTGCTATCCAGGCCGATGGAAGAGGGTTGCAAGGCATTGATCAACACCGCGAAGGTTCTTGGCATACTGCAAGAAGAACCAGGGGAATACCTGAGAAGACGAAACCTCCAGATACTCGATGCAGCAGGTCTCAAGGAAGAAGATATACTGAAGGAAATAGAGCGCAGAAACCAGGCAAGGATGAAAAAGGACTGGGAGGCAGCAGACCGGATACGGGCAAACCTCCTTGAAAAGGGGATCAGGCTAAAGGATAGCCCAGAGGGCACTACCTGGTCTGCATCCATTTAACCCGACCAGTTGCCGTGGGCAAGGAGGTCAACGTCTAAGCAATGTAACACTTTCCATATGGTACGTATGGGGGAAAAAATCCATGGGCTGCGACCATGATATGGAGAATCCACCATCCCTCAGGATCGCCAGATCCCTGGCAAGGGTCATTGGGTCACATGAAACATAGATAACGGAATCAGGACCCTTTGCAGCTATCCGACCCACGACCCTCCTGGCACCCCTTCTTGGTGGATCAAGGATCACCAGTTCATAACGTCCATTTCCTATGAGGCTGTGTGATGCCCTTTCTATATCAGCGCGCATGAAGCGGACGTTTTCGATATCATTCAGGGATGCGTTACTACGGGCATATCTGATGGATACCGGCGAATTTTCCACCCCGGTAACCCTACCACCCAGTGTTGCGACGGGCAGTGTGAGGTTACCCATGCCACAATATAGATCCAATATCCGGCGTGCACCTGTCTGCTTGACGGCCAGTAACACGGTCTCTATAAGGAAGGTATTTTGGAAATGATTTATCTGCGAAAAGCCACCTGGCCCGTAGCGAAGGACAGGAACGGATGAAAGGGCGGTCACCATATCAAGATCCCGCTTCCCTGACACATGCAGGATACGCTCCCCTTTCCTGGCCTTGAACCGTAAGAAGACAGCACAGCCGGCAACCTGGCTAAGGCTCCTGAGAGCATTGATTTCTCCATTCGTGCAGACCCTCCGCAGATCAAGGGTGGCCCTCATATCTCCATCCATTCCCATATGGAGTTCGACACCATCCAGCACGGAGGCCATTCCCAGTACGGACAGTCCTTCCCTCAACCTCCCGAGGCATTGTAACATCCCTCTGGCCATTACAGGGCATTCTTCCAGGTCAACCAGCTCATGGGATGAATTTTTGTAAAATCCCATATGCAACCTGCCGCCATGGCCAACCCTGCACCTGAGCCGCACCCTTGATCTGTAATGCCATACCGCATCAGACGGTTTTACCGGATAGACATTCCCTGGGGTTGCAAGCCCCTTTCTGACCAGTATGGATGAGAATATCTCCGTCTTGAAACGGCATTGGGCCTCGTAGACTATATGTTGCCATTGGCAACCACCGCATGAACCGAAGTGCCTACACCTGGGATGGATTCGCCAGCCGGAGCCGGTGATCAGATCAAGGAGCCTTCCCTTCACAAAGCTGCGATGCTGTTCTTCAGGCCGCCAGAGAATCCGATCACCAGGAACCGAAAATGGTACAAAGACCACCTTGCCCGAATCCTTACCAAGACCGTAGCCTCCATAGGCCAGGGATTCGATGTAAAGAGGCCCTGCTGTGATCTTAGGGCATATGCGGGACATAACAATTGATTGATAATGACTGGCCTGACCCCAACTGCTCAATTACGTCTACGGGCCTGATATTTCAGAATCAAGGCCTTTAAGGCCTCCCTCAACCCGGGATCGGTTACCGATCTTGTCATTTCCTTTGCCTGTTGGAATTCCTCCCTGTCGTATTCCCATACCACCAAATTGCCGCCTGTTCCTTTGGTATGTGACCCCGTAGATCCTTCGAGCCGGGCTGCCTCCACGTCTCCAAGCCTGAACCTTATATCCTTCAGGATGGCCTCTTCAGGAAGAAAACCATTCAGCCGTGCCAGGATCTCGACTTTCTGGAACGATAACTGCTGCATCCATACGGAATTGGTCACCACAACAAGCAGGATATTGCCCTGCCAGAAGGAAGCGGGCCAGGCATTACGCGCCACATCAGGCCCCACGACCCTTTTCCATACCTCCCAGATCCTCTTTCTCTTGAGCTTCGCGCTAAGACCGTAACGGGTGGCAACCCGCCCTATGAGTACATCCATGGACAAGGGAAGTTTATCCCTTTCCATCCACCAACTCCCCCTTTATCTCCTTGATCTTGTCTTCCACGAGTCTACGTATATCCTCAAGACCTTCGGGCGTGTCGGATTCGAACCTCAACACAAGCACCGGCTGGGTATTCGAGGCCCTTATGAGCCCCCATCCCCCATCTACTATGACCCTTACCCCATCTACGTCGATACACTCATAATGGCCATTGAACCACTGTCTTGCCCTTTCGACTATCTTAAACTTATCCCTGTCCGGACATTCAATGCGAATCTCAGGCGTTGAATAGGTAAGAGGGACATCCTCAAGCATGCTGGAGAGCCTGCCATTTGATCTCGAAAGGATTTCTCCCAGCCGCAGGGATGCATACAACCCATCATCGAATCCGAAGTAACGATCGGCAAAAAAGATGTGGCCGCTCATCTCCCCTGCCAAGAGGGCCTTCTCCTCCTTCATCTTCTGCTTTATCAAGGAATGCCCGGTTTTCCACATGATAGGCCGGCCACCGCGTTTCGATATATCGTCATACAAGGTCCTTGAGCATTTCACCTCGCCTATGACCGCAGCACCTGGATGTTCCCTGAGAAGATCCCTGGCGAACAGGATGAGAAGCTTGTCTCCATATATGATCTGTCCCTTTTCGTCTACTACGCCCAGCCGGTCTCCATCCCCATCATAGGCCATACCTGCATCGGCCCCTGTCTCCTTGACCACCCTGACCAAGGCATTCAGGTTGTCAGGAATCGTCGGGTCGGGATGATGGTTTGGAAAGGTGCCGTCCACATCACAGAATAGAGGAATGACCTGACATCCCTGCTCCTCAAAGGCCTTTGGGGCAACAAGCCCTGCGACACCATTTCCGGCATCGACAACTATCTTCAGTGGCTTGGCAATATTTATATTTTGAGATAAGTATTTTAGATAATCATTGAATATTTCGTATTTTTTCTCTGCACCATTCCCCGACACAAATTTTCTTCTTTTAATTATCCTGCGGACCTCCTGTATCTTTTCACCGAATATGGTGGAAGTCCCAAGGCACATCTTAAACCCATTGAACTCAGGGGGATTGTGGCTTCCTGTAACCTGAATCCCACCGTGTGTATTCAAGTGAAAAATGGAAAAATAAAGGACCGGGGTGGGACACTGCCCGATATTTATTACCCCAAGTCCCGTGGATGTCATACCCCTTATGAGGTAGGCCTGGATGGTCTCGGAGTGTGTACGACCGTCCCTGCCACAGGTTACCGTATCAAGCCCCTGGTTCCTGATAATGGTTCCAAACGCCTTTCCTATCCCCTCAACCACATCAGGAGTTAAATCCCTATCTGCCCTTCCGCGTATGTCGTATTCACGGAATATTTCTGGATTCAATTCACACCTCCAACCCGTCTGTTCAAATCCAGGTCTTCCTACGTTCATATACCATGGCATGGACCTGCTGGTCATCTAGGTCAGGGAGAATCCCTGGACTACAGGCCGGCAATCCTCTCTGCCAATGCCTTGGAATTCGCTACGCAATCATTGAGGCTTACCCCCCCAACCCAGTTACACCTGATAAAGAGGCCTGGATATCTTTCAAGGCGTTCCCCAAGCTCGTCCATCATGCGCAAATGACCCACATTGTACTGCGGAATCGCCTCCTTCCACCTGAAGATCCTTACAAAATCCGGGGCGCCCTCCAAACCAATCAGATATGAGAGTTCCTTTTGGACAAGATCTACCAGAGATTCATCCGGGAGCCCGGCAATACGCCCAAGCCTTGCGCCACCAGTAAGCACCCTGAGCAGATGATAACCCCGCGGTGCACGCCCCTTGAAGATGGAAGAATCCCAAAGGGCCCCCAGTATCGGCCTTCTCTCTGCGAACGGGGCAAGAAACCCGAACCCATCGAGTGGATCTTTTACAAGGTCCTTTCTGAAGCCAAGGCATACGACACTTATCGGTGGGTAATATATGCGTGATGCGATAGAGGCCACATCGGGGGCTACATCCCCGAGTATACGGCTTGCTTCTCCGGCAGGACAGGCT
This sequence comes from Deltaproteobacteria bacterium, assembly GCA_024275145.1. GTDB lineage: Bacteria > Desulfobacterota > Dissulfuribacteria > Dissulfuribacterales > QOAL01 > S143-34. The sequence continues at coordinate 8,373 of JAJRZR010000045.1, forward strand.
ATTACCAAATGTGTGCCTTCCTCCCGTCCCCCTTCATGGAATTCGACAACCCATCTCTTGCCTACCCGGGCAGCAGCACGTATTCGCCTGCCAAGCACTAGGGTTTCACCAAGCCCTTGCGCAAGCGTTCCTGCAAGGGCCCCCATTCCCTTCTCGAATGAGGTCAATACACCGCCAGGACCTGCCCCTGGGCCTGTGTCGCCCCTCTTTCTGGCCTTCCGTTGAAGCGTGATCATTGCCCTTATAAGGCTCCCGTAATCCCTTTCAAGCTCGTGGATCCTGGGAAAGCAGGCCTTGAGGGATAGCCTTTCGGGATCACCAGCGTATATGCCAGAGGCCATGGGATCTATCAGGTACTGATAGGCCTCCTTGCCAAGCCGCCTCCTTGCGAAATCGGCCAGGGACTCATCCTGCTCCAGATCACCCTTTCTTATCATGACCTCTGCCAAGACCCTGAGCCTTGCAGGTAACGACAGGAGGCCCGACTTTACAAACTGCCCGGGGGAATCGGGAAGGGGAACAAGTTTCCCCCTTTTTACGACAAACCGACGTCTTGCCGCATCATTGCTCCTAAGAGGCCCTATGCCAAGCTCACGTGCCAAATTCAGGGTTGAAGGCTTGTTGTCGAGGACCGCGTTGACACCCCTCTCACATAGAAACCCGTCCCCTATCTCGGTCCAGGCCTTGCCACCCGCCCTGTTCTCCGCCTCAAAGACCTTCACCTCGTAGGATGGCTTGAGCTTCTTCAGATACCACGCAAGGGATAGCCCTGACATGCCGCCGCCAGCTATGAGTATCCTAGCCATGATCAGTCAGAGGCCTCCAATTCCCTGATTCCCTCGAAAGCAAGGTCGGTAAGGGCCTTGATAAATCCGGGCCGTGTGTTCAGTGAAGGGGTTCGCACCAATCTCACCCCCCTCTCGCGCATCATATCACCGTAGAGAATATCCAGTTCATAAAGGGTTTCTATATGATCGGATACAAAACTTATTGGAAGGACAATTATATTTTTTACACCTTGATCTGCAAGGTCCTTGAGGTACTCATCCGTAGGGGGGGTAAGCCATTCCACGGGGCCGCTCCTGCTCTGATAACACAGACTGCCCTGGATGCCGGTGATCGCCTCGAGTGCCTTGACAGTACGATTGAGCTGTTTCACATAGGGATCTCCCCGGTCTATCAAGGCCCTTGGGACACTGTGGGCGCTGTAGACCAGCCTCGTATCACCTGGCAATCGAAGGGGTCTCCTATGGCCATCCCTGCCAAGACCGAGGTACTGCAAAGCCTCTGTTACCACCTCGGCCAATGCAGTGATATAACCAGGATAGTCTGCAAAACTATCGATGGCCTGGAACTTCATATGCAGATCGACAGCACACGCCTTGAATTCCCTGATGGAGGACCCGCTCGTAGCATCGCAATAATGGGGATACATGGAAACGGCCAGGCATCTCGTGATACCCTGTTTTCTGAATCCGGCAAGGACATCTGGCGTCCTGGGCCTCCAGTAACGCATGGCCGGTTCACAAAGGACGGGCTTGGCCCCCTGTTTCTTGAGGGCATGTTCCACTGCCTTTGCCTGGGCCATTGTAATATCGGCAAGTGGACTCTTGCCACCTATCTTGAGGTATGCCCGGGTGCTTTTGGGGGCCCTCCTACTGGCGATAAACCAGGCAATAGGCCTTTGCAACATAGCTGGCCCCAGCCTTATTATGCTGCGGTCTGAAAAGAGATTGTACAGAAACGGGCGCACCGCATCGGGACAATCCGGCCCGCCCATATTCAAAAAGACAATACCGGTCATCAGGCCGAAAGTTCGTGGACCAGTTCCACCAGTAGCCTGGCCTTTTCCGCTGGGATTTCCGGCATGACCCCGTGACCCAGATTGAACACGTGGGCCCTGGCCCTGGCCCCCTTTTCAAGCACGGATTTCACCCTCTCCTGCAGGCTTATCTCTGGCAGGAACAGGCAACACGGGTCCAGGTTGCCCTGGAGCACCAGGTTGCCCCCGGTCCTTTCCGCCGCCGTGTCAAGATCCGTGCGCCAATCCACGCCTAATACCTCCGCCCCGGCTTCCTTGGCGATGTCAAGCAGGTGGCCACCGTCAAGAACGAAGTAAATCCTTGGAACCCCTGTATTCTTCAGGGCATCCATGATCCTGGCGGCCCATGGCAGGGCATAACGCCTGAAATCCTGCCTGGACAGGATCCCCCCCCATGTATCAAAGACCTGGACCGCCTGAACACCTGCCCTGATCTGGGCGTCCAGATAGGCTATGGTTACCTGGGTTATAAGGTCCATCAAACGGTCGAAAAGGGCAGGCTCTTCAAACATCATCCTTTTTATATTTACAAAACTCCGGGTAGTACCCCCTTCTATTAGGTAGGAAGCCAAGGTAAAGGGGGCCCCGGAAAAGCCGATCAATGGCACCTTGTTTTCCAGTTCTCTCTTGAGAATCCTTATGGTTTCAAGCACAAAGGGCACGTCTGAGACAGGATCTATGGGATGAAGCCGCTCGACGTCTTTATTGCACCTTACAGGGGGTTCCAGCACAGGTCCCCTACCCTCTTCAAATGCAAGGGGAACCCCCATGGCCTCCAGCGGAATGAGTATGTCAGAAAACAGGATTGCAGCATCCACCCCCAGGATATCAACCGGCTGCAGGGTGACCTTTGCAGCCAGTTCCGGGGTCTTGCAGAGGGTGAGGAAATCGGTCTGTCCCCTGACCTTCTGGTATGCCGGCAGATATCTTCCAGCCTGGCGCATAAGCCAAACCGGCACAGGCCTGGTCCTTTTGCCCTGGCACGCCTGCAGAAAAATGTCATTCATAGTTTCGGTCTCCTTGATTGCTGGCCCGTAAACATCAACATGGCACCGTACAAAGGTAAAATATTGGCTGGGTCAAGGCTCAGGATCGGCTTCCAGGATTATAACGCCTTGGGACATAATTACAGAAAGGCTCCTCTGCCAGGTAATCACCATTGACCGCATAGGCCCTTGCCCTGCATCCTCCGCATACCCTTATATATTCACAGGCTCCGCAACGGCCCTTGTACCCGGAAAAATCACGAAGCTCCTTGAACAAGGGGCTGTTTTCCCATATCTCCTTCATTGGGGTCTTCCTGATATTGCCAGCGGCCAGGGGGAAATAGCTACACGGAAGCACGTTGCCGTCAACGTCGATCAGTGCGATCAACTGCCCGGCAAGGCATCCCTTTGATCCACCGGTGGAAAACTTGAGCGTCCTCTGGTGGACCCTCTCCCCATCCTGTTTTGCCCTTTGCATCCGGACCCGGTAGTAATGTGGGGCACAGGTCGGCCTTACCAGAAAGGTTTCCTCGGATTTTTCCATTTCATAATGCCATTCCAGGATGGCCTCATAGTCCTCGGGGGATATGAGTTCCTCCATGATGTCCTCACCGCGACCCGTAGGCACGATCATGAACATGTACCAAGCAGTAGCCCCCATTTCCTTGGCAAGCCTGTATACGTTAGGGATGTCTTCCTGATTTCTCTTTGTGAACGAAGAATTTATCAAGAAGTCGATCCCCCTTTCCCTGAATAGCCTTGCTGCATTGACCGTTCCCTCAAAGGCACCGGGCTGGTTCCTGAAATTGTCATGTATCTTCGCAGTGGATCCGTCGAGACTCAAGGATACCATCTTTATGCCCGCATCCTTGATCCTGTCACATATCTTCGGGGTAACCAAGGTACCGTTGGTTGCAAGGCACATCCTCAACCCCTTGTCCCTTCCATAGGCGGCAAGATCGAACACATCCTTACGCAACAGGGGCTCTCCACCTGAAAGGACTACCACCGGCTTTGCAAAGCTTGAAATGTCGTCAAGTATCCGCAGGCCTTCACGGGTTGAAAAGTCCAGGTGGCCCTTTATCTCAAGCTCGGAGGAGGATCTGCAATGGACGCATCTAAGATTGCATCTCCTGGTGATTTCCCAGGCCAGCCATTTAAGTTCAAAATCCATTCATATTCCCTCTGGGCATTATCATCTGGCCAATACAGGCAACAGGAATGACCATTTCAATCTCGAGATTATATTCCAGAGACCTCTGTTAGCAATTACCATTTATTATTTATAATAACAAGGCTAACCATCATAGGAGCATGCGAAAAATGCCACCGGCTGGAGACACCGGGAACACTTTTTTACCAGGCCTCTATAGCCCCACAGGCCTTGTGATAAAGTCTAAGATATCTTTTCATGACCTGCTTCCAGGTGTAGTTATCGTAGATGTTTTGCACGGCATTGCGTTGCATCTGATGGATGATGTCGGGTTTGTTGTAATACGCATCCAGCGCCCGGTTTACGCAATCTGCAAGTGCCTGTTTATCAGGCGCTGAAAACGCGAATCCATTGAATGCATCACGCACCTTTACCAACCCACCGGTCGATCTCACTATGGGCAGGTTCCCCATTAGTTGGGCAATGAAATCCGTAAGGCCACAAGGCTCATAACGGGACGGTATCAAGAAAAAATCCCCGGCAGCGAAGATGAGATTGGCAAGCCTTGGAGCAAACCCGATCATGACCAGTATCCTCCCGTAATTCTCAGGCCTGGCGGCAAGCTTCCTGAGATGCTCTTCTATTTCTGGCGTCCCGGAGCCCAAGACCGCAATCCTGAAACCGGAGGAAAGCCCCTGGCTCAAGGGGCCCTCCAGGGCTTCAACCAACATATCAATCCCTTTCTGTTCAGAGAGCCGGCTCACCACAGTCAAGAGCGGCGCATTTCCTTCGGTCCCAAGGGAACCGAATATCTCAATGTCATCAAGCAGCTCCTTATGATCATGGCTTGCCCTGTAGACATCGGTAAATATGTTGAGAAACTCGGACTTGCATGTCCATTTTCCATCGAGATCACCTGAAAGAGGATCAAAACCTGCCGGGAGACCAAGCCGTTCTGGATCACGAGGACCATACACCTCGGGATTTATGCCATTGGTGATCCCTTCGAGGCGTATCCCCCTTTCCTTCAGGGCATGCCCCAACCAGCCTGTCATTGCATCAAGCTCCGTTTCCTGAAGCTCCCAGGCATAATTTTCACTCACCGTATTAATCGGACCATAAAGCGCCCCTGCCAGAAAGGGATCGAAGGAACCATTCAACAGACAACTGTATATCACTCTCCATGGAAGACCGGTGATTGCCCTGGCAAAGGGTAGATCCAGCACCTACTGATGATAACCTATCCCGGCATTGTGAATGGTCACCAACGTCCCTGTATCCCGGTAGAAGTGCCTGTAACCGGCAAGCTCCCTCATCATGGCAGGCAGTATACTGGTATGCCCATCCTGGCAGTGGAAAAGGCATGGTGGACGTTCGTCAAGGTAAAACGGGAGGGTCAGCGCGGCCTTCTGATGGAGACAATTCATGGCGAAATAATCCATATGGCCAGTGCCTTTCTTGTACCTGGAATCAGCTGCCTCTTCATCGGCGGTATAGGTATAGACGCCAAGCTTTTCTGCGAAACGGGGGCTTTCAACCAATATTACCCGGACCCCCTCGATCATTTTGTGCCAAAACGACACCCTTTCTCTTCTTTCTTCCTGGGCATAGTTCATATCCACCTCGAACTCCGGGCCCATGGCATCGAACCCGGATTCCAGGGGCTTTACAAAACCATAGCGTGGAATCATGACCGTGACATCAAACCCCTCATCGGCAAGTGCTTCTGAAAGATCCCTAGCCACATCCTTGACTCCCCCTGCGCCGGCAAGACCCCTATATTCACGACTTAACATCCAAATGGACTTGACAGAAGACATCTTTTCGCCCCTTTTTATGATTACCTCATGCCAATGGCCTGGTTACCTCATGAAGCCCTTTCCGTGTGACTTCCAAGCCCTTCATCCCAACCTTGCACATATACTACACCTGGCACCGCCCCATGACATGGCATGAAAAAAAGGTCACGCCGAATCCTCAACCCGACAAAGATACTGGCAGATCCCCCAGGAATTGACAAGGGTGCCAATATAATCGGATACCGTTACCACGGAAACTTGCAAATGACAAAAAAAGCAATGCAGTGTATTTATTGGGCATGATGAATAGAATTCATAACATACTAGACACCATAGGAAACACGCCCCTTGTGCCCATAAAACGCATGAATCCCTTCAAGGGCGTAACCATCCTGGCAAAACTGGAGTCGTTCAACCCCGGCGGTTCCATAAAGGACAGGATAGCCCTCAATATGATAGAGGCGGCAGAAAAACGGGGCGAGCTGACAAAGGACAAGATTATACTCGAGGCCAGCAGTGGCAATACCGGCATCGGAATTGCCATGGTGGCCGCTGTGAAGGGCTACAGATGCCTCATCGCCATGAGCGAGGCAGCCAGCATCGAACGTCGTCAGATCATGAGGGCCTTCGGGGCCGAGATACTCCTTACACCTGCAAGGCTCGGTACCGATGGAGCCATAGAGGCAGTCTACAGGCTGGCCAGGGAGAACCCGGACAAATACTTCTGTACGGACCAGTTCAACAACCCTGATAATTGGAAGACCCACTATCATAATACCGCTCCTGAGATATGGCGACAGACCAATGGAAGGGTAGATGTGATAGTTGCCACCATGGGGACAACCGGCACTGTCATAGGCCTGACCAAAAGATTCAGGGAATTGGAACCTCGGGTAAGGATCGTGGGTGTCGAACCCTACCTTGGCCACAGAATCCAGGGCCTCAAAAACATGAAGGAATCCTATCGTCCTGGCATATTTGATAAAAATGTCCCTGACGCCATAGTAAACTGCCATGATGACGAGGCCTTCGAACTGGCCAGGCGGCTTGCCCGCGAGGAAGGCATATTCGTTGGCATGAGTTCAGGTGCCGCACTGGCAGCCGCGCTCAACGAGGCCGCCAACCTGAACGAAGGTGTTGTGGTGGTCATATTCCCCGATGGCGGTGAAAGGTACCTGAGTACAGACCTGTTTATGGCCGACGAACCCCAGGAGGTGGATCTCGCCTCTGCCCTGAGGCTTACCAACACACTTACCAGGAAAAAGGAGATCTTCGAACCCTTGATGCCTGGCAAGGCAAAGATCTATTCCTGCGGCCCCACGGCCTATGAATTTGCACATCTGGGGCTTTGCAGGAGGGTGGTTTCTGCTGACATCCTCAGACGCTGCCTTGAATATCAGGGTTACGATGTAACCCATGTAATGAATATAACGGACATAGATGACAAGACCATCCGCGCAGCCATCAGGGAGCATGAGGCCCTGGACGAATTCACCGAAAGATACGCCGATGCCTTCTTGAGCGATGTTACTGCGTTGAACGTACGTGCAGCCACCCATTATCCCAGGGCCAGTGAGCACGTTGACATCATGATCCAGATGACCTCAAGGCTCATAGAGGCAGGTTTTGCGTACGAGAAACACGGCTCTGTCTATTTCGACATATCCAAGCTCCATTCATACGGCCAGCTTTCCAGGATGGATCTTTCCGGCATAGACGTGGGCAGGACCGTTGATCTCGACGATTATGAAAAGGACAGCCCGATGGACTTCACCCTCTTCAAACGCGTCACCCTTGAGGAGCTCAAACAGGGCATCGGCTTCGAAACCCCATGGGGCCAGGCCAGGCCGGGATGGCACATCGAATGTGCGGCCATGTCAATGCAGTACCTGGGTGATTTCTTTGACATACATACCAGCGGGTGTGATCTGATATTTCCCCATCACGAAAACGAAATCGCCATTGCCCTCGCCCTAACCGGCCGTCCACTTGCGAAAACTTGGCTCCACAGCGAGCTGGTGATGGTTGATGGCAAAAAAATGTCCCGTTCCGCAGGAAACGTGGTAACGCTGCGGGACCTCCTGAAAAGGGGTTATACTGGAAGACAGGTCAGGTTTTTCCTGGCGCGTACACATTACAGAAAGCCCCTGCTATTTTCCTTCAATGGTCTCAACGATGCCTGCAAGGCATTGAAACGTCTTGATTATTTCCTATCTAAATTGTCTGGTATTGCCGCCAGCAATACAGACGGCACATCCAAGGAAATACCCGGTCTCTTAAAAGGGCTCAAAAGGGACTTCATCACATCGGTCAATGATGACCTCAATGTATCCAAGGCACTGGGAGCCGTATTTGGCTTTGTAAAGAAGGTAAACGCCATGATCCTCAAAAGGCACATAGTTGCCTCGGATGCCAACGTCATCCTGGATACCTTCAAGGACATGGACACCATACTTGGCATCTTCAAGATCCCGGAGACAGGTGAAGAGCTTTCCCCGGAGATAGAGGAGCTTATACGAAAACGCAGCGAGGCCAGAAACCGTAAGGACTGGGGAAAGGCGGATGAACTAAGGCGCAGGCTGGCAGACATGGGCATAGAGATCATGGATACACCTGATGGACCACGATGGAGACGCATAGCCAGGAAAAGCAAAGGGCAGCCATGAAGACATATCTGGAATGCATACCGTGTTTCATGAACCAAATCATAAGAACCGGAAGGCTTCTGAATATAACGGAGGGGGATATCTATGATCTGATGGCAGAATTCGGGGCCGGCCTTTCTGATATCGAAATGCACGATCCGCCCCCCAAGACGGCCATATCCATATACAGTGCCATAGCCAAAAGGGCTGGAACAGACGATCCTTTCAGGGAATTGAAGAAAGAAAGCATGCTTAAGGCCCTCGGGCTCCTTCCGAGCCTGGCAAGTAGGCTCGAACGACTCCCATCCCCACTGTCCATGGCGCTGAGGATCGCCTGTGCCGCAAACGTTATAGACTTTGGTATTTCCACCCATTTTGACCTGGACAAGGAACTCGAAAGGGCCTTGAGCGGAAATTTCGGTCTATGGGAGGAAGATGTATTTCTTGACGCCCTGAAGAAGACCGACTGGGTGCTGTATCTTGGGGACAATGCCGGAGAGGCGGCCTTCGACCGGTTGCTCATAAGGGCGATGCACAAGGAAGTAGTCTTCGCCACCAGGGGCAGGCCCATCATAAACGATGTGACCATGGATGATGCCTTGATGGCCGGGATAGACGAGGATGCAAGGCTGGTCTCTTCAGGCTCCCCTGCACCTGGCGTCATACTGGATATGTGTGACCCCGCTTTCGTGAAACTCTTTGAAACCGCACCATTGATCGTGAGCAAGGGCCAGGGAAACTACGAAACCCTTTCCGAGACCAAACGGCCCATCTTTTTCCTTCTCAAGGCCAAGTGCCAAGTGGTTGCCCGCCACCTTGCAGTCAGGGAGGGCGAGATGATTCTTGCAAGGGGGAAAGGGTTTGAACACAGGCACTGAAATGCCTGGCGGCTCCAACACCTCCCGGATAGCAAGGTCTGCTGGCTCGGTAAGCATTGCTGTATTCTTTTCACGGATACTGGGACTGGTAAGGGAACAGGTGCTTGCCGGCCTCTTCGGAGCGGGAACTGCCATGGATGCATTCGTGGTGGCCTTCCGAATACCAAATCTCCTGAGGGATCTTTTTGCAGAGGGGGCCTTGAGTTCCGCCTTCGTCACCGTATTTACCGAATACGATGAAAAACGTTCCCAGGCGGAGACATGGTTCCTGGTAAACAATGTCCTCACCGCGCTTGCAATAATCATTTCAATCATAGTGCTGCTCGGCATGGGGTTCTCAGAGGAACTGGTCAGGCTCCTTGCGCCCGATTTCGCATTGGTCCCTGGAAAGATCGCGCTCACCCAGAGGCTGACCAATATCATGTTTCCATTCCTCCTGCTGGTCTCCCTGGCTGCGCTCTTCATGGGGCTACTCAATACCAAGGGATACTTCTTCATCCCGGCCCTTGCATCAAGCTGTTTCAATCTGGGCTCCATAGTGATAGGCGGAGGCCTTGCGCTGTTTCTGCCACGATACGGCTATCAGGCCATAACCGGCATGGCGATCGGCACACTGTCAGGCGGATTGTTTCAGCTCCTCATACAGGTTCCCCTTGCAGGCCGGTTGGGCTACAGGTTCAGGCCCAGGCTCAACCTTGCACACCCGGGACTGAGACGGGTGGGCAGGCTGGTAATCCCTGCCATAATAGGGCTTTCAGCTACACAGATAAACATATTCGTAAACACGAACTTCGCATCAAGATGCGCCGAGGGCAGTGTTGCATGGCTTAACTATGCCTTCAGGCTGATACAATTTCCCATAGGGCTGTTTGGCGTTGCCCTTTCGGTGGCAACCCTTCCGGTAGTTGCGCGGCAAGCAGCAACAGGCAACAGAAAGGAACTGGGCCACACCCTGGTCTCGTCCCTGAACCTCGCCTTTGCCCTCACGGTACCTGCTGCCGCTGGGCTTTGGGTACTGGCCGAACCGGTTGTACGGATAATATTCGAACATGGGCGCTTCACAGGCCTTGACACCATCATGACAGCCCAGGCCGTCCGATTTTATGCCATAGGACTCTTGGCCTACTCCGCCGTGAAGATCCTCGTCCCTGTCTTTTATGCCTTGAACGATACGAGATGGCCGGTCATAGGGAGCTTCGTAGCCGTTGCTGCGAACATAGTCGTGATCCTTGCCACCCTGCAAAGGTTCCAACACAGGGCCATTGCACTTTCTACGTCCATAACCATGATATTGAATTTCCTTCTCCTTGCGTTGGTTCTCTACAGAAAGATAGGCGGCTTCCCAGCCATTCACCTCTTGAAATCCCTGATGAAGATCGTACTAGCCGCGGGGACGATGGCCGTAGTCGTCAATGTTGCCATGAACCCCTCAAACACAAAAAATGGCCTTTTGCTCCTCGCCGAGGTTGGAAAACTCATCCTTATTGGTGTCTTCACCTACTCAGTCGTTGGCCTTGTCCTGAACATAGAACCTTTCAGAAAATTATTCTTCATGCTCATAAGCAGGATGAAAAAGGGGTAAGATGTGGTTGTGGTATCATTATTGAGTTTGTAAAAATTCCTTGCCCCGCATGCGGGTGCAAGATGGCAGCACCCATACGTACTCCCTCCTGCACTTCAACCCGTAGCTCACAAGTTTGCCGAAGATGCAATGCGGAGGATACGCAGACGTACTTGTACTTCGATTGCCCTACAACGCAGCAAATTCGGCAAAATTGCGAGCCCCTTGCGGCTTCAAATGTTGAATGATTTCGTTGAGAAGTTGATGTACCTTTTGGGTGAACCGAAGAGGATGCCGATTTGCTTATAACATCTTGTAATTTTAATGCAATTCTATTTATTCAGCATTTGAAGTGCATAATTTGGGTTCAAGTGCCTGGCAATGAAATTAGACGATGCCCTGTGACCGCATGTGGCAAGATGGCCAAAATTTGGCACTAGAATAACATTTTTTGTCTCCTGGATCCTCACCCTTTTCATTCTGTGTTCTTCTCATCCTCCAATTACCCCCCTTGACAGATCTATCGCGGCTCAAGAATTTTGGCATCCCCGTTGCAATAGTTCCAATAAAATTTCCTGATCCCTGTATGCGGTTATAGGGTATGCGGATACAAGGCGGAAGCACGCATCCTACCCTCTTTGCACTTCAAGTGCCTGGCAACGAAATAGACGATGCCCTGTGACCGTATGCAAAAAAGGGGGTGAAAAAAGGCATTCAAGTATTCTTAGGGGCTGACCGATAATTAAAAAGAAGTTTTACCATGAAAATACTTCCCTCCATGGACCGTATTTTCATGCCCGGGAGTGCGGCAATGGTCAAACAAGGCCGCATGAAGTTTAGAAAACATTAAATCATACAAGGAGGTCAAACGATGAACGGATTACTCAAGAAGATGGCAAAAAAGGATGAAAAAGGCTTTACCCTCGTAGAACTCATGATAGTCGTGGCGATCATCGGTATATTGGCAGCCATTGCCATCCCGCAGTTTGCAGCATACAGGATCAAGGGCTATAACTCCTCGGCACAGAGCGACATAAGAAACCTGGCCACCTCGGAGGCGGCATTCTTCAGTGACTGGCAGGTCTTCGGTGTTACCGCAGCAGCTGCCGGCGCAGGTGGAGGGGCAGGGGCCGTGCTTACCGGTCCTGGAACCGCAATCGGTGGAGGGAATCCTACCCTTATAACCGCTGCCGACTCGAATGGTGTCAACAGGACGGCACAGATCGGGCTTGGAAACAATGTCGATATCATCGCCAGTACGAACGCTGCCGGCGCAGGACTGGTTGCCAATACGACCTTTACAGCGGTTTCGAAGCATCGTAACGGCGATACCTACTACGGCACGGATGGCGATTCCTCGGCCATGTATTTCGATCAGGTAACGGGTAGCGCGGGTACCGCACTGGTTGCAGGTGATTGCCCGGCATCCACCAACGTCGATGACTTTGCCGGTGTGGCAGGGCCAAGCGGCAACAACTGGACGGCAAAATAGCTTGACAGGTTGGGCATAACTATTAAAAGGCGCTGGCAGTATCCCTGCCAGTGCCTTTTTTGTAACCAAGGAGAGGGGATTATAAAGGTCTGATGATCCAATTTGACAATGTCTGCAAGAGTTATTCCGGTGGACTGATCGGACCGGCCCAGAAGGCCCTTAAAGGGCTTTCCTTTACCCTGGAAAACGGTAGAACCATGGGGCTGATAGGGGCAAACGGCGCCGGGAAAAGCACATGCATACGCCTCATAATGGATTTCATCCGGGCCGATGAGGGTTCCATAAATATATTGGGATCGTCACCCCGTGATCGGAGGCTAAGGGAAAAGATAGGCTACCTGCCAGAGATCCCCAGTTTTCCTCCCAATCTCAATATCCTCGACATGCTGCGCTTTACAGGGAAGGCATGTAATCTATCAGGAGCAACGATAGGGGCACGGGCCGAGCATTGGCTCAAAAAACTGCACCTGTGGAAGGCAAGGCGCCGCCCCTTGAGAAACTATTCCAAGGGAATGCAGCAAAGGGCAAGTTTTTGTCTGGCCCTGATGAATGATGCTGATCTGTTCATACTGGATGAACCCATGAGCGGCCTTGATCCGGTAGGAAGGGCCGAAATACTCTGCCTCATCCACGAACTCAAAAAGTCAGGGAAAACCATACTGTTCTGCTCCCATATACTGGAAGATATCGACCGGGTAGCGGATACGATACTGGTACTGCACAAGGGCGAGAAATTATTTTCAGGTAGCCCTGAGAAATTATGTGGCTCCAGGCATACAAAGGATCTTCCCGATGCATTTCTCAGCCTGATTGGAGAGTCCGACGGTTGTGATCAAGAGCATTGAACGCAGTCTTTCCCTATCGCGCCTCATAATAATAGATGGGCTCAGGAGACATGCCCTGCTGGCCTTGGTTGCCCTGTGCCTGGCATCCGAGACCGGAGCACTCCTCTTTTTTGATTTCATCCCCAGGGACATAGGCCGTGCCTCAAGCGATTTCGTGTTTTCCATAGCATGGATATCCGGCATGCTCTTTCTCCTGTTTCATGCGATACAGACCGTCTCGTGGCGAGAGGAACGAAGCGTCATCTACACCTTGCTGGCAAGGCCCATTTCACGTAATGAATACGTAATCGGTGTATTCCTAGGCCTGGCTGCCCTGCTATTCCTCTTGAACCTGATCCTTGGAGTCCTCGGATGGTTTACCCTGACTGCCATAAAGCACAAGGTGCTTACCGTATACTTCCATGTCCTGTCCCCTGGATTCTACCTGCTCTCGTGGGCAGGCCTTACTGCTGCAGAATTGATAATACTCTCGGTCATAATATTGATCTCATCCGCCATCAGGGGGGGATTTATCGTATTGTTGCTGACTGTATCCTATTACTTCATATGTTCCGGGTTACCAGTGGCCAAGGAGGCAGTGACCCAAGGTCTTCCTCCTGGATCGAATTCGATAATACCATTCCTCTTCAAGGCGGGTACACTGTTGTTCCCGGATCTTGGCAGGCTGGATTTCAAGGATTTTGTCACGGTTACAGATCCGGCTTTCAACTCCGTGTTTGTATTAACGGGTTTCATGCTTGCATCTTCATATATTTTAATGGTCATCTTTGTTGCATGCCTGATCTACAACAAACGGGACCTGCAATGAAGAAACTACTTCTTTTCCTTGTCATTATTACAATATATCTATTCAACTTTTCCGTGCAGGACCGCCTTGTCCAGGCACACAAGATGGAGCTTACTCCCCTACTCCCTGCGGGATTGCAGCAGGCTGCCCTGGGTTTTCTATGCCAGTTGGGAGCAGAGATGTATTTTGTAAATGCCGCGGTATTTCTGGGCACCACAAATCCGGGACAGGATCCACACGAATACGCGCCTGTCCTCAGCGAGTATTTCAAGGTGGCCTCACGACTTCACCCCCCGTTCCTTGATACATATTTCTTTTGCCAGTCGAGCCTCTCCTATCTGGACGCCGACTACGCCAGGATCGTAAACGATATCTTGAACGTGGGCATAAAAGCCATACCAGGCAACTGGGTCCTGCCGCTGTTTGCCGGCTATAACTCCATGCATTACCTCAAGGACACGGCAAGGGCATCGGACTATCTCCACGAGGCCGGGACCAGGCCAAATGCCCCCTCGTGGATCGCCCATCTGGCTGCAATACTTGCAGCGAACAGCGGAAGGATTCAAACGGGCCTACTGTGGTTGAAGGCAGTTGAGTCTACAGAAAAGGATGAAACGGTAAAAAGACGCTATCAAATGGAGATAGGGGAATTCAAAAAGGCACATAGAGTAGCTGAGGCCATACAGAGATACAAACAACGTTTCGGCATATATCCCCCCTCACTGGATACGTTGACCCCCGATTTTATGGATCATCTTCCTAGCTTCAATCTTGGTTTTAAACTCGACTGGCATCCACCGGTCCTGCGTCTTATCCGACCCCGCCAATCCCCTGGACAATAAAAGGGGAAACAGCTAACATGGAAGAATCATTCCCCCATATAAAGGCCACGATTCCGGCCTACGACGGGGAGGATCAAACAAGATGGAAAAGGCCTTCAGTATAGCAACATTCAACGCGAACTCCATCAGGGCAAGGCTCCCCATTATCACCCAGTGGTTGATCGAGCATCGGGTTGACTGCCTATGTATCCAGGAAACCAAGGTCCAAGATGCGGACTTCCCAATCCAGGCATTCTCTGAAACGGGCTACAACGTGGTCTTCAAGGGCCAAAAGGCATACAACGGGGTCGCAGTAGCCAGTCCCCATAAGATAGAAAACGTTTCAAGCGGCTTTGGTGACGGCCAGGACAGCCCTGAGGATATGACAAGGCTCCTCAGGTGCTATATAGGTGGAATCCATGTTGTCAATGCCTATGTACCCCAGGGGAAGGCGGTAACCCATCCGGATTTCACAAGAAAGCTCCTATGGTTTGGACGTCTGCGCAGTATGTTTGAACGCAGCTATCATCCCGATGATCCCATAGTATGTTGTGGTGACATGAACGTGGCACCAGGGGCAAAGGATGTCTATGCCCCTGAACGCATGGGAAACCATGTCTGCTTCCATGAGGACGTGAGGGCAGCACTCCAGAAGGTCCTGGATTGGGGATTTGTAGATGTATTTCGCCTGTTTCACAAGGAAGAAGGCCAGTATACCTTTTTTGATTACAGGATGCCCGATGCTATAAAAAAGGGCCTGGGATGGAGGATCGACCTGATCCTGGCAACGAGGAGGCTTGCCCATGAGGCAGTCGATTCATACATAGACATGGGACCAAGAAAGGCCGCAAGACCCTCTGATCATACCTTCCTTGTGGCAGAATTCGCATATGCGTTTACAGGATAATGCAGATACAACTCGGAGGGCACAAAGGCATAAACCCTTCACAGACGTCCACACAGACCGCCTCCTTCATTCTTGGTGGCCAGTGCCATTTTGATCATATGGGCAAGGTCCTTTATGGAAAAAGGTTTATTTAGGAAAGGAATGCCTTCAGGAATAACACCGTGTTTTGCTATAATATCAGCGGTATAACCCGACATGAAAATCACCTTGAGGTCAGGGCACCTCGATATCGCCTCCTTGGCCAGTTTCTTCCCGTTCATGGCAGGAAGCACCACATCTGTCAGCAACACATCAGGCGGCCCGGTTGTATCATTTTCCAGGAACTCTAAGGCATCTTCCGCTGTTGGTTGCGGAACCACCTCATATCCCAGTTGTTCCAAAAACTTTTTGACCGTGTCCCTGACAAGGTCTTCATCCTCTACCAACAATATCTTCTGTGTTCCTGTGGGAAGGCTGGAAAACATACCGCCCTCCTCATCTTTTTTATCGGACATGGCAAGCCTTGGCAGGTAGATGGTTACGGTAGTACCCTTCCCTTCTTCACTGTCAATGGTGACATGCCCCTTGCTTTGGCGCACGGTGCCATATACCATGGCAAGGCCCAGGCCTGTTCCCTTCCCCATGGGTTTTGTCGTAAAGAAGGGTTCAAACGCCTTTTCAAGTACCTCAAGCCCCATGCCGTGCCCGGTATCGGTAAATTTTAAAACCGCATATGAGCCCGGCATCAAATTGATGGCATCGTCTCTATGAAAACCGGAAAGATCCTTCCTCCCGGTAGTAATCCTGATCTCTCCGCCATCAGGCATGGCATCCCTGGCGTTAAGTGCCAGATTCAACAATACCTGTTGGATCTGGCCAGGATCCACCCTGACCACCGAATCCTGCTGGGAAAGATCCAGAATTACCTCTATATCCTCACCTATCAGACGCCTGAAGAGTTCCACCCCTTCTCTTATTACTGCGTTAAGGCTGACTTCACAGGGCTGCAGGGCCTGACGCCTGCTGAATGCAAGGAGTTGATTGGTGGTTTCAGCGGCCCTCTTGGCCGCTGCCTTTATGGTTTTAACCTGTTGATATATCTTCTCAGAGGGATCCGTATCCATGAGAATCAACTGACAATATCCAAGGATGGCAGTAAGCTGGTTGTTGAAATCATGGGCTACCCCACCGGCCAAACGCCCTATGGCGTCCATTTTCTGCGCTTCGCGAAGCTGTTCTTCCAGCTTGCGCTGTTCAGTGACATCCACCCCGGTAGCTATAAGGTTTTCCGTGTTCCTCTCAAGGTTTCCTATGGAGGTAAGTGACCATGAAATCAGCTTGTTAGGTCCATCCAGTGTCTGGCACTGGGTCTCAACCGGACCGGCTTTACCTTCCGCCATGGCCAGTTTGAACGCATCCTGAAACATCGTCATACCGTTTTTTGATATCAAGGAATCCCAGATGGCAGTTCCTTTGAGGACCTTCCGTGGAAGTCCCAGTATTTCACATGTGGTTTCATTGACATCAATTATCTGACCGGTTTCATCAAGTATAATCACGATTATCCCCGCGGAATTGACTATAGCACGGCTGAAATCCCTCTCCCGCAAGAGCTTCTTTTCCAGGACCACCCTTTCGGACATGTCCATTACCAGCGCAAAACCACCTAATATGGTCCCGTTTTCATCCTTGAGTGGGAAGGCAAGGGCCGATATGTCCATTTCTTTGCCCGTGATTGCTGATCTATATCTACCCTCATAGCTTATTTCCTTCCCCCGGAGTACAGACCTCGTAAAACGACGCAGTAACGGACTGCGTGTCTGTAGCGCCTTGAAGCCAAGAACCTCTTCACGTGATGCCCCAACAAGCCCTGCCAACTGGTCATTGCAATCAATAATTACCCCATGCCGATCGCAGCAAAGTATCCCTACCGGGGCCCTTTCAAAAAACAGACGGTATCTTTCCCTGGCTTCGGCCAGGGCAAGCTCTGCTTCCTTTTCAACCGTAATATCGATTAAAACAAACAGGTACTTGTCTATCCCCCCTGTACACACACCAAGGCTGCTGTTGCTTGCCGCTATCTGCCTGACCCATCTATATGTGCCCTCCTTGCTGACTATCCTATAGGTGATATCCAGTTCCTTGGAACGGCCCTTGCCAAGATCATGCAGTGCAGAAAAATACCTTTGTTTATCCTCGGGATGTACAAGACTTACAAAGAAGGATGGATCATCATCGAACTGCCGCAAGGGATATCCGGTCCACGTCTCTATTAGCGAAGACAGGTAGATAGTATGGGTTGGATCCTCCGTATCAATGGCCATTGCCACAAAAGGAAGATTTGCAAGCACTGGATTTTGGGTGCTGTCCGTGCATACGAAAAGGGTCATTTCCCCCTTTTCTGTGGGGATCTTGCAGGATGACAGGTCACAGGACAACATCCCGCGGCACAGCCCATAGAATCTATGACCTATATCGTCACTGCGGTGAGGTTGTAGCCTGTCTGATAACCATTTGAAAAGGTCGGGCAAGGCCTTTTCAAGAAGCCGATGAAGCCCCTCATCGTCTATGGCTGGAGTTGATTCAAGGCCAGCTATTTTTAAAAATAGGGAGTTAACATGGACGATTCTATCCCTTTCTACAAGGGCCGTAGCCACTGGCAGGATATCAAGCATTCCCTTTAGGGTCTCAGAATCAAATATCTTTGTATGTTCCACTTCAAAGGGCCTCGAAGGGCTTCTCTTCTATCCAGCTAGAACGTCATTGAGAGACCTCTGAAAAATTTCCATACTTGCCATACATAGCCAGCTTGTACCGCCCTCACCCATACAGAAAAAATACAGACCGTTAAGGATCAACTGACTCTTGGGACCGGGTTCTCAAGCCCCTGGGATGCGGCACAATGGGTATGGATCGCATGAAGATTTAGGGATATCCCTGGTATTACGATGGCAGTTCAGTATTTTATTTCTTGCAAATAAGCTGCCATGAGGTTAGACGACAAGGACTGAAAATACGTAAGGGCCAAACTTGCTTAGAATTTAAAGGCTGAACCGGGATCATCTTCATATCTTATCTCATCCACCGGTCCAAGCCTTCCATGGCCGGCATAAAGACGGTTAGGCGCGTTGAAAACGATACCAGGCTCCTTTCCAAGACATCGGTATCCATGCACGACTCCAGGCGGCACCAGTACCGATTTGGGGGAGTCCTTGCCTGCAAAAACTGCCTGATATCTTCTGAAGGTCTTAGAATCAGGCCTGTTATCCCACAGTCTCAACTCAAAATTTCCCGGCCCTATGAAACAAAACAGATCGGTCTGTTCCAGGTGGGCATGCGGACCTCTTACGATTCCCGGGTAGGTAAGTGACACGTAAGACATCCGAGGAAACAGAGAGGCTTCAAGCTCGTCTTCCCTGAAGAGCTCACATAACCATCCCCGCTCATCAAGAAATTTCTTGATTTCTTTGATTACCACACCTTCTATCCGACCCTTCTCAAACGACGACGCCTTCATATCCTTCATTGAAAATTTTCTCCAACCCGGCATCCATGCACCCCTGATCCAGACACAAATATCTCATGCGGTCCGTGGCCTTTTGCACAGTAGCCCAGGGGGAGCAGGATGTATTTTCGAAATATTACAATTCATTATAAATGACGCATAAATGACGCCTTGTGGTATTTGAAGCCAATAATCCAGGGCCACGAGTTACACGCGTAGTCGCCTCGTTTAAGATACAAATCAGGCAGTTGACCATTTTCATAAAAAACGATCCTCATCCCTGACATCAATCTGAGACCGGCAACGTCCCCCCTTGTGCACGGCTGGCCAGCCCAATTGCCATCCATGGCACCCTGTCCTTCCGCCTGCATATCTTACTGAATTGCCATAGCATTACCAGGATTGGGTAATCATGCAATGTTTCAAGACCGCGCTAGACCTCGACCTGGCTGTGGTCCCCTATCATAAGACGCAGTGCCTTCATGTTACGCCCTCCCCTCCTTACGACTGCATGCCTGCCTATGAGGCTGTCTTCGAGCCGCTGGACCCCGACAACCTCCGCGTCCTCCAGTATCACCGTGTGCTCTATCACCGAACCGCTTATGCGGCTGCCCATGCCTATGCTGGTAAACGGACCGATGAAGGAATCCGCTATTTCCACACCAGGGCCTATGACCACTGGCCCCCTTATGATGCTTTCTCTGATAACGGATCCTTCCCCAATGGCGACCCTACCTTCCACAGTGGTAGCCTCGTCTATGTCACCCCTTACGTCCCTGATCGTATATTCGTCTAGGACTGTCATGTTGGCAGCCAAGAAATCATCCTTCTTGCCGGTATCCAGCCACCAATCATCAAGGATCTCCCCCTTGACCATTGCATCCATGTCGATCAGACACTGGATGGCATCGGTTATCTCCAGCTCTCCCCTCCACGAGGGTTTGATCCTGGAAATGGCCTCGTGGATTATCGGATTGAACAGGTAGACACCAACCAGGGCCAGGTCAGAGGGAGGATCCTTCGGCTTTTCCACAAGCCTTATGATCTGCCCTTCGGCATCGAGTTCGGCCACACCAAAGGCTGTTGGATCGGCCACTTTTTTTAGAAAAATCAAGGTGTCCGGCCCATCTGATCGAAAATCCTCTATGGCCCTGGCAATACCAGATCCCAATAAGTTGTCACCCAGATACATGACAAACGGAGAATCCCCCAAAAACGGCCTGGCAATCTTTACTGCATGGGCAAGACCAAGGGGCCTTTCCTGAACGATATACGTGATATGAAAACCCCACCGGCCGCCATCACCCAGGTACTGGCGCACCTCTTGCTGGGTCTCGGGGGCCACAACCACACCTACATCCACTATTCCTGCATCTGCGAGGTGGCGCATCACGTATCCGAGTATGGGCTGATTCGCCACAGGGACAAGTTGCTTGGCCATGGTATGGGTCAGGGGCCTCAACCTGGTTCCCCTGCCGCCACTAAGGACTAATCCCTTCATGCGGAATCACTCTCCTTTCAAAACAATCGGCCAGTGCCTTCAGGCGGGTCCGCCAGCCCTGGAAAGGGCAGGTGATCTCAGCACGTCTTACCGCCTCATCCACGAAGGAGAGGTGTAGTAACAAAGGATCTGAAACCAAATCCTCACCAAGATAGCCGGCCCACTCAATGATCACCAGGTTGTCGCCATCAAGGTATTCTTCAAGCCCTGTCTCAAGTATGTCCGCTCCTGGTCCAAGCCGATACAAATCCGCATGAATCAAGGGTATCCTTCCACCAGGATGTTCATGGACAAGGGTAAAGGACGGGCTGGTAATCTCTCCCGGATCAATCCCTAAACCAGAACCAATGGCCTTTGTCAAGGTGGTTTTGCCAGCTCCAAGGTCACCGGACAGAAAGATGGCATCGCCTGGTCTGAGAATGCGGGCCAGGCATTGTCCAAGGGCCATGGTGGCATCAATGTCCTTGAGTAAATAGATCAATTTCACCGTCATGCTGATAATCCAGAATTATATCTACTGGATCAGCCGTCTCCTCATGAGTATAACAGCAACCCAACAACATACCCCGCATGTTACGGCCGTAACGACCATGTGAAGCTGCCACTGTCCGCCTATCTTCCCGTAACAAAACATCCTGGCAAGGCTAACGACGTGTGTGAGAGGTAGCGTGCCCACGGCTATCCTGGCCTTCAGGTTGAGTGTATCTATGGAGAAGAAGATCCCGGAAAAG
>JAJRZR010000046.1 GCA_024275145.1 Deltaproteobacteria bacterium
CATGTCCCTCCAAACGTTACCGTAAGCGTGGAAGAACGTAAGGGGGCCTTGCTGGTAGATCTGGGAAACAAGGGTGATGTCCCCATAAGTCTATGGTGGGTCAAGATCTTTTCCGAGGATGGGGGCCTTGTGAAGGAGGCAGAAGGGGTGGATCTGCCAGCCACGATTGATATCCCGTTGACGGAAGATAAGTCCAGAGACGCCAAGTGGGAATGTCTGCTGATGGTAAAGGATATCCTTGGCAATCAGACGCGGAAACGGATAAAGAATCTGCTAGGTCTTTTGCCAAGGAACAAAAATAATAATGAAGAATCTGAAGAGGGCAGTGCCTGGATAGAGGAGTTTTAGGGTTGTTTCATCCTTGCCGATATATGATGTGCCTGTTGATGTTTCTCCTGGTAGGCTGTGGAGCAAATTCACCGGTACTTCACAGGCTTGCCCCGTTACCGGAAGGGGCGACCTGCAGGGTGGCAGTCCTGCCAATAATAAATCAGGCTGATTATCCCCAAGGAGGGGAGATGTTCTATAAGATATTCTCAGCTGAGTTGGTCTCCTTCGGTCATTTCCAGGTTGCCCAGGAGGGAGATGTCCGTAATCTGTACCAGCAGTTGATGGTTTATCCGAATCAGCCGTTAACGCTCGAACAACTCAAGGTCATATCAAATCGGCTGAATGTCCGTTTGGTTATAGGAGGGACAGTCCTGGTAATGCGCGAACATAAGGGTGCTGAAAGCGTCAATCCGGATATTACGATCCTTATGCGGATATACGATGGCGTCACGGGGAAAACACTGTGGACTACATATCACCGCAGGAAAGGAAGTGACTATCAAAGGATACTACGTTTCGGCCAGATCAACACGCTAACCGGCCTTGCCCATCGAATGTCCAGGGAGATTTTAACCCTGTGGTTTAAGAAAGGAATGAAACGATGCGCCACATTGCCAGTGCACTGATCTTAGGCCTGTTTGTTCCGGCGGCTATCGTTGTCTTGTCCCCTTGTATACAAGCCCATGCCGGTTGGCTGTGGGATAACGATACCCTGGTGACCATCGACGGTAAGAAATATACAACCAAAGATTTCAAAAACTGGTGGGGAAATTGGCGGGAAAAGGGAATGGACATTCCTAAATCCCCCCGACCGTTCATTGACTGGATGCTTTTGTTCAGAGAAGCGGAACGGATGCATCTTGATAGCGATTCATCCTACAGGAGAAAGGTCTTAACCTTTTTGAAGGCCCGTTCCCTCATGTTGTTGAAGCGGGACGAAGTCGATTCAAAGATTAAAATTTCTGAAGATGACATGTGGCGACGGTATGAAAAACTTTACTCACCCCGGTGGCTTGTCGATATAATCTATTATAAGGACAATAAGAAGGCGTTAGCTGCGTTCAAGGACTTGAAGTCTGGAAGGGTTACGGTGGCTAGGTTGAGATCGATGAAAAGCAGCGAGGGGGGGCCTGATTATTTCCAGGAAAAATGGCTGCGGCCCGTTACTGCAAACAGCATTTTGGAAAAGAGATTGAGGGGGATGAGGATTGGTCAACTGGCTCCGCCCGTTGCGTGGGAAAAGGGCTTTGTGGTCCTCAAATTGCAGGATATCAAGGGTGCGGACAAGGAAGATTACAAGGGTGTAAAGGCCCGTATACGTAACAGCCTGATCAAGGAACGCCAGGCAGAGCTTACCATCAAATTGGTTAAGCGGCTCCGCAAGAAATACCACGTGAAGGTGGCCACAGAGAGGATAAAGACGCTTGATCTGGATGAGCCTGACGAAAAATTTTCCGACGAGCCTGTAATCACCACCGATCGTGGGATAATTACTGAAAGGGAGTTCATGAAACAGGTCCGGAGGCTGCAACGTTTCAGGAAGCAGTATGGCTTCAAGGATCAGGACAAATTCGATTTCAAGAGGCGTGTCCTCGATGGCATTATAGCCCAGACGTTGACCTCGTGGGAGGCCCTCGACAGGCACTATGAGGAGAAGACCCCGCTCAAGGCCGCCTACAGGTTTTATTGCCAGCATCGACTGATCAAGGACCTTGAGCAGAGGCTCTTCGTGCCTGAAGCCAAGGTGGATGATGCCCAGGTCAAGGCCTATTACAGTCAACATATCAAGGACTTTACCAGGCCGGGGATCGTCAAGTTTGCAATTCTTGATGGTAGTAAAGAACAAATGGACAAAATATGGACCGAGGTTGCGGCAGGCAAGGACTTCATGGCGTTGGCAAGGAAGTATAAGGGGCATGAGTTGCCTGTGAGAAGTATCCCCTTCAACCACCTTCAACCAGAGGTGAAAAGGGTGATTTCAAGGCTGGCAAAGGGAGAGGTGAGCCCGCCCGTTCATATCAAGGGGCGGATAGCCATGATAAAATTGGTTGATCGCAGGCCACCTGTGGCCATTCCATTGAAAGACGTGAGGAACAGGATAGCCAACAGATTGAGGCAAGACAAGATCGCCGCTGTCAGGGAAAAGTTTTTGGCCCAACTACGTGCCAAATCGGTTGTCAAGGTAAACAAAGGTGTATGGCGGAAACTCAGAGAAGGGATGGAAAAGGCAGATGGAGAGATCAAAAGCTAGAGGAACCCTTGCATTAATCGGCCTTGTCCTGGTTGTTATGCTGACTTCATGCGTGCCGGGCAAACAGACCCAGAAGGTACCTGTAAAGACCTGCGCCGATTGTCATCCCGATATGGTTGCAAAATTCCAGACAGGGAATGTGCATGCACCGGTAAAGGACAATAAATGTAGCGCGTGTCATCTTCCCCATGGGATTATAGGGGGGTTGTTCCTGCGACAGGAGGAACCCGATCTGTGTTTTCCATGCCATAGACAGTTGAGGCCTTCTTCAGCGGAGAAATCCGTTCACAGGCCCGTTGCCTCAGGCAAATGTTCCTCGTGCCATAATCCCCACAACAGCAGGTTCCCAATGTTGTTGAAGGAAGAACCTACAAATCTATGCTTTAAATGCCACGACAAGGCACAGTTCAGGCAAAAATACGTTCATGCCCCGGTAAATCAGGGTTGTAACACCTGTCATGATGCGCATATGTCAAAGAATGCTTCGCTGCTAATCAAGAAACCTGATGCCTTGTGTAAATCTTGTCACGAGGCCAACCAGGCCGGGTTTAAAAAGGCCCATATGGATTATCCGGTGACCAGTGGATGCCTCCAGTGTCATACTCCCCATGGAAGCGCAGGGCCTGGTTTGTTGAAAAAGAACGTACATGAACCGGTGGCGGCGGGTAAGTGTAATGCATGTCACAGGATATCCAGTAATGGCATCATCGTTTTGAAGGCAAAGGCGGATACCCTGTGCCTTTCCTGCCATAGCAGGCCTGAAAGACATGGGAAAAGTATTCACAAACCCTATCAGGAAGGTAAATGTACTGCATGTCATGCCGTGCATGCGAGTGACTATCAGGCACTCCTGGCACGTTCACCTGAAACCGTGTGTATGGGTTGTCACAAGATAGGCAGGGACAAGAAGATGCAGAGCATTCATTCACCTGTGGACAAGGGTGAGTGCCTGGACTGCCATAGGGGGCACGAATCTGATGAAATGTTCTTGCTTAACGCACCTGAAAAAGATCTATGCTTCAAGTGCCATGACAGAAATGCATTTGCCGGCCTCGGTTCCCATCCAGGTGATAAGAAAAGGGCCTGCGCCACCTGTCATAGGCCTCACGAATCCCGGAACAAGGCCCTGTTGACAGACAAAGAAAGCGACCTTTGTTTCTCCTGTCATAGGAAGGTGGCAGACCAAAGGGGTCGTTTTAGCCTTCATCAACCCTTTGTCAATGGTAATTGTGCTGGCTGCCATAAACTTCATGATGCTCAGGGCACCAACTACTTGAAAATGGACAACGTGCATGGACAGCTATGTATTTCCTGCCATCAAGGCGTGTTAAAGTCTGAAAGCGAGGGGGTGAAGCCCCATGAGCCGGTGGCAAACGGGGAATGCTCGGCCTGTCACGCCCCCCATGCCGCTGATTATCCCTATGTTATCAAGGATAAATTGGGAAATCTATGCTTGGGATGTCATGAGGATGTGAAACAGGTAATAACTCAGGCCAAGGTATCCCATGAGCCGGTGGCAAACGGGGAATGCTCGGCCTGTCACGTGGCCCATGGCTCCCCCCATGAAAATATACTTAAAAAGGCACAACCGATGCTGTGCCTTTCCTGCCATAACGATACGGCCAAGTACTGGCGGGATGGCATGTCACACAAACCAGCCACCCGGAGCTGCCTGCTTTGTCATAGTCCTCATGGTTCTGACAACGTTGCCATAATTAACGTTCCAGCCGCACGATTATGTGCAAGATGCCATGATGAGAAGACAAAGCGTTTCCTGAATGTGCACAAGGGGATAAGCCCGGGGCCTAGATCATGTCTGACGTGCCATGACCCTCACGGCAGTCCCGGCAAAGGGCTTCTCTATCCTGTCAGCCACGCACCTTTTAAAAACGGAACTTGCAGCCCCTGTCATCCCGGGAGGTCAAAATGAAGCGGAAGTGGTTGGGCACCTTTTTGTCTTCCTTCGTCGTAATCCTGTTGATGTTTACGGCTCTAGGTCAGGCCGACAACGTATGTTTCAAGTGTCATAAGAAGGCAGATTTCAGGGCCAGAATAGTTCATAAGCCGGTATCCGATGGACGCTGTGACGCATGTCACAGTCCCCATGTGGCAAGATATAAGGGGTTGCTGCGGGAGAAAACGGATGAACTCTGTTACTCGTGTCATCGAAAGGAGGCCAGTCTATTTAGAAGGGGCGTAGTTCATGCACCGGTCTATCAAGGAAAGTGCCTGGCCTGCCACGTTCCCCATGCCAGTGATCAAAAAGGCCTCATAAAGAGGACACTTGCTGATGATTGTTTCGGTTGCCACAAGAAGATGCCCAGGAAATTCAAGTATACCCATAGACCTTATAGCCAGGGACGTTGTGGCGTTTGTCATCGGCCTCATCACGGGGATAACCAGCAGCTCCTTACAAAAAGACCCGATACCCTTTGTATATCCTGTCATGGCGAGGCGGTTTTGAAAACCGCCCACAGGGATTACCCTGTTCCGATAGGTGGGTGTCTGTCGTGTCATAATCCACATGGAAGCAGCAGGAAGGCCCTTGTTAGGAACGTGCTGCATCCGCCATACAAGAAAGGGTGCAGGGGGTGTCACAATGGCAAGTCGAAGATAGTTACCATTGATGTCTGCTTCAATTGCCATGGCCCTGCTAAAAAGGAAATGTTGAGGACGCACAGCCATCTTACCAGCAGGACAGGTAATAGTTGCATGAATTGTCATTTCCCTCATACAGGGGATACCAAGACCCTTTTGAGAGGGAGCCAGGGCCAGATTTGCCGTACCTGCCACCAAGGTACCTTTGAAAGGTACAAAGAGAGTCCTTCCAGGCATCCCGACATCGATAACTGCACAGGTTGCCACGAGCCCCACGGCAGCAGGCACTTGGCCATGCTCAAGGGCAACGGTAACGATGTCTGTATCCGCTGTCACGAGGACCAGGGCAAATTTACCCATCCTGTGGGACCGGATGTCCTAGACCCCAGGACTGGCCAAATGGTGACCTGTAGCACCTGTCATAATCCCATGGGAACCAGGTTCAAGTATCAGTTGATCAGGGATGGGAAAAAGGATCTTTGTATCCTGTGTCACCAGGCATATTGATATGCTTTTTACCTCGAAAATACATAAAATACATGCTGCCCGTGGCCCATGTTTGCATGCCCTCGGGCGGTATCAAAGGGTACAGACCGCATGATGGTACGGGTATTTGGATGGCAAAGAAGGCCGATTCAGGGGGATTGAAACAGAATATGGATAAGGCAATGAGACTAAAATCGGTTATGTCGGTGCTGGCATTCCTGCTTTTGTTCCTTAACGCAGGCCGGTCGTTGGCGAGATCCCCTTGGCAGTGGAATCTTGCCCTTAAACAGACCAAGATAAAGGATGCCATGGTCATGCCTACGGCACTGTTTCTGGACAGGGAAAAGGGGCATTATTACGTAGTAGACAGTGGCAAAAATCGCCTGCTCTCCTTTGACCGTACCGGAAAATTGCTTCATATCCTGACGGCCGGCAAGTCCCTTGACATACCCTTTGATATGGTTCGAACAGGCGATGGTGGGCTCTGGGTGGTTGAAAAGGGTAGGAATTCCCTGAGTTATATAGATCTCAAGGCCAGAAAGGTTACCACACATACGCTGTACTACCGCGGTGAGTTGATCTTTCCGGACAGGATAGAGTATTTGCAGGGAACCCTGTATGTACTGGATAAGGCAAGTGGCGATATCATCTCCTATGATATGTCACTCGGGCCTCTCAGGCGTTTTTCCTGCGGCAGATGTCCGGGTGGATTTGTTGATTTTAAGCTGTACGGTGATTCGATCTGGGCATTGGATCTGTTACAGAAGATGATTTACGTCCTTGATCTGAAAGGAAATATAAACAAGACGATTCCTGTAGGAAAAGAGGTCTCTTTCCCGGTATCCGTTGCAGTTGGACCTTCAGGTTATATATATGTTTTGGACAGGCATCAGGGAGCCGTTGCCGTATACGATAAAGACGGCGGGTTCAAGTATCGTTTCCTAAATGCTGGAATCGCTCAAGGGCAGCTCTATTTTCCCATCGAGATACGATTTGATCCATGGGGTAGACTTTGCGTCGTGGACGAAGGCAATGGCAGGGTGGAGGTGTTCAGCCGATAGGGGGTGACGCCATGATAGGCAGGGGGCTTTTATGGATATTGGTTGCTGTGTGGTTTGTGGTGGTTGCCACCCCGTGCACTGCCAGGGTGACTGGTCTGTGTGCGAATTGTCATACGATGCACAATTCCCAGAATAACGTTGCGGTCAATTCATCAGGACCGAACAACGCGCTTTTGAATTCCAATTGTGCCGGTTGCCATCAGGGCCAGAATACAGGGACGAACACTACGCCCTATGTGTTCGACCCCAATGGACCTGTATACGGTTCTACCGGTACGGAAACCCAGAGTAATACCCTTGCCGGGGGAAACTTCTACTGGGTGGCACAGGGCTATAGTGCTACCGGTCATAACGTGGCAGGGATTACATCCCAGGATTCCAGGCTTGGCAATACCCCCCCGGGCGGAAGCGCCCTTGGCGGCAGGCTTACCTGTGCCGGGGTGAATGGCTGTCACGGTGATCGTTCCATTGGGGATGGCACGGAGGCCATGCTTGGAAGTCATCACTATAATGACTCTTCCGTGTGGAAGGATGGCTCAACCGTTGCCAACAGCTATCGATTCTTAAAGGGTATCCAAGGACTTGAGGATACTACCTATGAATATCATCCTACCGCATCATCCCATCATAACAAATATTACGGATTGGCAAGGTCGTCGGAAACCGACACCGCAGCAGGCACCATAAGCTCCCTTTGCGCCGAGTGCCACGGTGATTTCCATGACGGAAACGGGAGCCTCGTGCCCAGCTCTGGAACCTTTGGGTCAGGTGTATGGGTACGTCATCCAACGGATTTTGATATGGCCAGTGCCCAGTCAAGCACAGAGTACCAGGGCTATAATGGAGGGACAGGCGTTGATAATCCATACAGTGTAATATCTCCGGTGGCCACGGCCGACAAGACAACGGCACTCAACACCACTGTTTATTCCCAGACCGGTGACGCCATCGTCATGTGCATTTCATGCCATAGGGCCCATGGCAGCCCCTTCGATGCCTCCCTAAGGTGGGACTATAAATCCTGGCCTGGCGGTGGCTACAACGGCTGTGCGGTTTGTCATACGACAAAAGACTGATGATACTTGAGGATGCGTTCTATGAAATCTGTGCTGAAGGCTGTCCTATACGGTAATTCTGCCCCGAATCGGGGCCGTGCTTCTGCGGTTGGTAGTAGCTGTGCAAGTGGGCCGGGCAGGTATGAGGGATTGGAATTTATATGTACGCTGTGCCTTACCATATTGCTGTTGTTGCCCGGTCAATTATGGGCAGGTGAGTATCTGAATTCTGCCCATGGCTCGACGACATACGGCGTAAGGCGTCCTGTTATTGATTCTGCCGGATATGCCAGGGGCAACTGTGCCCATTGCCATGAACAACACGCCAGCATGAATGGATCGGAACCAGAGCCTTCGTCAGGTTCACCATCGCCCTTTGCCCTGTTCACCACCAACTTCGATTCATCGAATACCCTGGGACCCTACTCCGAGTCGGATAATTTTTGTTTCTACTGCCATAACGATACTGCTTCTGTCCAGGCGGTTACAAACTATGACTACAGCCAGAATTTCGGCTGCGCCGGTCTGCAGGTTTCCTCCATAATGGATGCATTCAACCAGACATCCTATCATAATCTCTATGACATATGGTCCTTTGCAAAGTCATCCTTTTCCTCCTGGTTCACCGATGAGTCGAATCCATGCAATGCCTGTCACAATCCCCATTTGGCAAGAAGGAATTGGGCCAATCCCTCGGATCCCTCATTTTCCGCAATCTCCAGGCCATCTGAACATTTTAGCCTGTGGGGAACCACGAATTTGATGTCTGGTTATTCCTATGAATCCCCTTATTGCTCCGGCACATCGAGGGAGCCTGCCGGCTCTGGCGCTTCAAACGGCGGTAATACGCCAGATTACGTGTCCTTTTGCACAAACTGTCACAATTCCTCTAATACCATATATAGCACAAAACTCGGCAGGGATCTGGTCAAGATAGACTGGTCATCTCAAGGGGATAAACATGGGGAGCGGAATATGGATGGTGGCCTGGATATTGAGAGCCCGTATGGCTCCTCAGGCGGATATGTCCTGTCATGTCTCGACTGTCACGAGCCGCACGGGTCTTCTAACATCATGTTGATAAGGAGACGGGTAAATGGCGGGGATCTCTATGGCTCGATAACTACCTATTCCACTAACTACTGGGGTTATCTATGCACCAGGTGCCACCAGGACGATTATGACGCGAATGCAGGAACAGGAGACCGTTACCGGTGGAGATATGTACACCATGAGGCACCTGATCATCCCTACACGGCCATGCATTGTGGCTGGTGTCATGGCGGTGGTGGTATGAATCCACCCCCTATTCCATGTACAGATTGTCACTATCATGGGGCAGTAGATTCACGCACGGGCCTCATCAATTTCTGAATGTCAAATCTCTTGTCTCGCCAGGCCCGCTCGTACAGGCGTCCAGGCATAAGATATGGTCCTGGAACGGAAATATTTTTTATCATGAAAATACGTCATTGCCCGGGCCTTGTTTTTATGCCCTGGGCTGAGGCGTCAAAGTACTGGACGCAGGAGGCCTATACAGGGTGCTTACCATGGATTTGATGAACACAACAAAACCCAGGCAGATATCCCGGTTGCTATCATGGCTGGCCATGGCATTTTTGCTTTGTGCCTGTACCACTGCCGGGGACAGGGCCAAGATATATCACGAGGGCAATGCGGCACTCGGCGGGGAGGGGGGACGGCTTTCCCTTTTTTTGAACCTTAAAGATCTAAAGGGCCCCCATGTCTGGATGCGTATACAGTCTATCGATGCCCTGTCAGACGGGATATGGTATCCGGTTACCACAACGCCTATCGATGTTGGGTCCTCGGATATCAAGACGGGACAGATGTTTCTGGCCAGGTCTATCATGCCGCCCGGATATTATTCCCGTATCCGTTTCCACTTGGGAAAGGCATATATGGAAAAAGAGGATGCTGACAGGCCGTTTTTCCTGTCCCTGGATAGACCCGCGGTAGAGGTTGGACTTGTGGACGCAATTCGGGTGGAAAAGGGGGACAGTCAATCACTGTTTTTTACCTGGGATACGGGTGCATCCCTTGTAAACAAGGCCTACTTCAGGCCGGTAATCCGTGTTGCTCCAAAATTAAAGCATCTGGTCGCCGATCTCGCCTACGTAGCCTGCCCGGATATAGACACGGTATATGTAATAAGGACCGATAAGAATTGGGTCTATGATTCCTTTGGAGTGGCTGGCAATCCCATCTATCTTGTCAAGGATCCCAAGGCCCCAAAGGAACGTCTTTATGTCCTTACGGCAGGGGATTCTGGTATAAAACTGGTTTCACCATCTGCAAATAGGCTTGTGGCCACCTATCGTATCCCATTGACAAGCCGGCCTGTATTTATGGAAATAAGCCCTGATGGACGCTGGGGCTATATAATCGACAAACAGGGTGGTTATCTCATACGCATGGATATGAGATCAGGTAACCTTGAGGCCCGCGTCCGACTTGGTTATGAGCCTGGCTATATCATCTATCTTGAGAAATACGATCTTCTCGCCGTATCCCTGGCCCTGTCACAATCGGTCGTCTTGCTTGATCCGATGAGCCTGTCGCAGGTATATGCCATTCCAACAGGGAACAGACCGGAGGGGCTTCTTGCCCTGGGAGATACGTTGTATGTGGCAGAACGGGATTCCAATTCAGTACTTGTATTCGACCTTGAAAACCATCAGGTAAAGAGGCGTATATCCGTGGGCTTTTCCCCAAGGCGTCTTTTGTATACGGATGGTCTGATATATGTCAGTAATTACGGTAGTGCCTCGATTTCAGTCCTTCAGCCAGGACAACTTGGTGTGGCCAGGAATATCCGGGTCCTGGGAAGACCCTTTGAAATGGCCTCTGCATCAAACAACAACTGGATCTATGTGGGGAATGAAAAAAACGGGGAAATCACTGTGCTGGACCCAACCTCCAATAAGGTTGCAGGACACATAGTATTTGGCGCCAGGCCGCTGGGAATGGTCGTTATACGATAAACGAACGAATGCTGTTTGGTTTGAGGCATTGTGGGGTATCGAAAATAAACGGACGTTGTTAAAACCCGTGGGCTGGAGAGAGCGTTGCGGGTATTAGCCTGGGAGTGTGATAGGTTCCCTGGTGGTGGCCAATTTGCTATACCTATGGCGTATAGGTACAGTTCTACCGTTCGCGTGGGTAATTTCGATCGAAAGACTGATTGGGGGCAATAGGGGCTCCGTATGGGTAGGGTCATACGGTCCTGTTAGGGCCTGATGGGAGAGCCTTGGGCCTATCTCGAGTGGGGCTGCAAAAGTGGCCATGACGTCAGCGGCGTCTGCACCTTGCAAGGGCTGCCTGTTTTTTCTGGTGACAGCCCACACAGAGTTCTCCCTTTCCACATTTTATCAGCAGAAATTCCTGGTTCGAGGCATGTGGGGTATGGCATGATATACAGATCACCTCGCCAGATGCGGAGGTGGGATATTCCCGTGGTATGGTCATCCCGGGGCGTGGCCTTATATTCATGGGGTGCTTGCAGGCAGAATTTCGGTGGCAGGCAATGCAAAGGTCATATCCCATGTCCTTGAGATTCCTCAGGCCTATGTGGTTCTCAGGGAGTTTGTATGCTGGCTTCTTCCCGGTTATCTGCTGCCCTTTTTCACAGAAGATGGAAATGGTAACGGGTCGGTTGGCCTGGAGCACCAGCACATAATCATCCTTTACGACAAAGAGTTTTCTTTTGATTTTGAGGCCACTTAGATCTACATTCAGCGAAGTGGATGGATCTTCGTAGGTAGCCAGTCTGCCAGATGTGGAGAAACTGTACACAGCAGATGTGCTTTTATTACCGAAAACATCCTTTGAGCTTACGGAGAATTTATACGTCTTGTTGGCGCTCAGTCCGTAGAGGGTCAGTATGTGATCCTTGGCAAGTACACAATTTCCTTCATGGGAGCGGGTGCTGTCATCAAGGAAATAGGTGACTTCTGAGTCTGAAGGCTCGTCGGTCTTCCAGCATAAGGTGGCTGATAGGAGTAGGCCTTTTTGTATCTTGAGCACCTTTACTTGGGAGATTTCAGGTGGGGTCCCGTCATCCTGCCTGTGTTCGAGTTGGGAAGGATCGGGCAGCATGAAACGTAGGCGCTTCTCATTATCACCGGCCCGGGCTGAGATGATCAGGTTACTGCCAATTTTCTTAGACGGGATAACGAACCAATGTGTTTTGGCCAGGTTCAAGTGGGACGATACCAGCATGAGGGGCCTTTTGCTGTACGAAGTAGCCCCATTACCCTTGCCCTTGATACTACTATTGGCCGTTCGTTCCTGGCCTATCATCACGGGGGCCGCAGGTGATATCAGGCCCGAATTTCCAGCCTGATGACAGGTGGCGCACTGGTTATTCGCAAAAGGATCATGGATATAGATCCTCTGCAACGTGCGATCGATCATGGTTTTGTGGCACTTTGGACATTCCAGAGGATCGGCAAGAGCAGGATGACTGCTAGAGGTGATCAGGCAAGATATACATAGGGTAAACAAGATATGTGGTATCAAAATTTTCATCATACGGGACAGGTCTTGTTCAAGCAGGCCCTTTTCTGGTTTATGTTTAGAGGGTTGTCTCGATGTGATTTGTATCTTAATTGTCCAGGGCCTTTGTGCGGCCCATATCTTCGGCATCGTACCCTGGGGCACAGCAAATACAGTCCAACGCTTGGTTGTTTGCACCGATAAAACCTGGACCAGGGGTTAACCTTTTAGAGATTACTATATACGATTAGAGAATGTAAATATGCTGTTTTCGCTTTTAAAATATTGCCTGTTTCAGCCGCCTCTTCCCAAGGCCTTTTAAAAAGCATGGTTCATGAGATCAATGCATAGTCGGTTACCACACTTCCAAGAGGTGGAGTTCACCAGGTTTCATTATTGATCTATCGGTATGTTTCTCCCAAAACAATAATTCAGGATAACCCCAAACCCTGTGTGGCCCATGAGGGCCTCAATATAATCCAAGTTGCATGCCTCAAATGCCTTGCATTCTCTTTTCCCTTTGTTTTCCAGGAAGTTAAGATCGATAGCATGGTTCGGATCATACCTGAGAGGTGATCATCACCAGCCTGAAAATTATGGGCTTTGAAGCCACGATGGACTCGCAGATTCATCGAATCCGCTGCATCGTTGGGTAATTGGGATGTTCAGCCAAACCTTATGTCCCTTGCCTTACCATCTTGGGCAACCATGCAAGCCGTATGATCCAGCACATTATGCTTGCCAAAAAAGGTTCCAGGTGTTAAATAATTACGATTTTCCTGTTTCTCAAAAAAACACGCCCGTTTTTTCCCTGTGGTGCTATCCTTTTGATAGTAAAGGGGTTGTATGCAAATGGGCGGAGGTCTAACCACAAAACGGAGGGAATATGGCATATGTAACCATGAAGCAGCTTTTGGAAGCCGGTGTTCATTTCGGACATCAGACCAGACGATGGAATCCGAAGATGAAACCATATATCTTCGGAGCAAGGAATGGCATCTACATTATTGACCTGCAAAAGACAGTCAGATTGTTTAAGGTGGCCTACGAGTTCGTAGTGGATACGGCATCCCAAGGCGGAGAGGTGCTGTTCGTTGGTACCAAGAAGCAGGCACAGGAATCCATCTTCGAGGAGGCCACGAGGGCCGCTATGCCCTATGTGAACCACAGGTGGCTGGGCGGCATGTTGACAAATTACCACACGATACAAAAGGGTATCGATCGCCTCAAGCGCATAGAGGCCATGTTTGAAGATGGTACCATCGAGCGTTTCCCAAAGAAGGAAATCCTGCGCATGGATAGATTGCGCCAGAAACTTGATCGAAACCTGGGCGGAATCAAGGACATGAACGGATTGCCAGCGGCGCTATTTGTCGTTGATTCCAGACAGGAGCAGATAGCCGTCAAGGAGGCCAATAAGCTTGGCATCCCAGTTGTTGCCATAGTGGACACGAATTGCGATCCAGATGGAATTGATTACATCATTCCGGGCAATGATGATGCTATCAGGGCCATCAGGCTCATTACTTCCTTGATAGCGAACGCTGTATTGAAGGGCAGGGAGAAGTATAAAGAGATCCAGCAGGCCGCTACCGACAAGGAAGAAACCGGGGAACCTGCACCTGCAACAGAGGCGGCTTCTACATCTCAGCAGACACCCGAAGCAACAGTTGAAGGTTCAATAATCCCTGTCGAGGAGGAAGGTGCAGCTACCCAGGAAGGTATCAAACAGGGCGTTTCAGCGTAGTCTCAATCCCTTGATCTTGAAGAAACAGGCCGGTCTTGTTTGCCGGCCTTGCTTGTTTTGTGAACGTTTCAGGTCAGTGCGTATGCTCTGCCATGGCGTCTCTCTACAGGTCGCTTGAGAGGTTATTATGAAAAACCTCCGGCTCAAATGGGGGCAGTATCCACATGCCAGGGCGTTGGGTCGGGTGCGCCAGCTACATGGAATCTGGTCGTGGCCGCTTTAAGGCGACGGTTTCCGGCCTTGTGATTTGTGATATCAGGATTTGAAAATTTGATACTTGGAGGATCTTAAAATGACACAGATAACAGCTGCAATGGTCAAGGAACTCAGGGAAAGGACCAATGCAGGCATGATGGACTGTAAAAAGGCCCTGCAGGAATGCGGTGGCGATATGCAAAAGGCCGTGGATTTTCTAAGACAGAAGGGCCTTGCGGTAGCCGCAAAGAGGGCAGGGCGCACTACCTCTGAGGGGGTGGTCCAATGCTACATACATGCCGGCAATAAATTGGGGGTTATGGTGGAGGTCAACTGCGAGACCGATTTCGTGGCTAAGACGGATCAATTTATTCAATTTGCAAGGGATGTGGCCATGCATATTGCGGCTACGAATCCTGTATGTATCAAGAGGGAAGAGGCCCCGCAGGAGGTTGTCGAGAAGGAAAAGGAGATATACAGGCAGCAGGCGCTTGATGCCGGTAAGCCAGAAAAGATAATCGACAAGATCGTCGAAGGCCGGATCGACAAGTTTATGAGGGAGATATGCCTCCTTGAGCAACCCTTTGTAAAGGACCCGGACCTGACAATCCAGGATCTTTTGAACGAGCTTATTGCGAAGATGGGGGAAAATATCTCGATTCGGCGTTTTACCAGATACCAGGTGGGGGAAGAGGAGAGTTGAGCGGGTCCATGTCCGATCCATTGGCCTATAAAAGGGTGCTTTTGAAGTTGAGTGGCGAGGCCCTGATGGGGGACGAGGCCTATGGTATTTCTCCGGAGGTGGTAGATGGGCTTGCCAGGGAGATAGCCCAGGTCCACGGGCTTGGAGCTGAACTCGGCCTCGTGGTCGGAGGTGGTAATATTTTCAGGGGGGTCTCTGGTGCCGCGACAGGGATGGACAGGGCAGTGGCAGATCAGATGGGTATGCTGGCCACCGTGATGAATTCCCTCGCCCTTCAGGATGCCCTTACCAGACACGGGGTACCTACCAGGGTGCTTTCAGCTATCGAAGTGGGTAAGATGGCTGAGCCCTTCGTCAGGGGTCGGGCCCTTCGCCATTTGGAAAAGGGCAAGGTGGTAATATTTGCTGCCGGGACAGGCAATCCATTTTTTACCACGGATACGGCCGCTGCCTTGAGGGCCCTTGAGATAAAGGCCAAAGTCGTCTTCAAGGCAACGAGGGTCGACGGCGTATACGACAAGGATCCTGAGAGGAATGCGGATGCCAAGCGGTTTGACCACCTGACCTATCAGGAGGTGCTGGAAAAGGATCTAAAGGTAATGGATGCCGCAGCGATATCGCTTGCTAGGGATGCCGGCCTGCCTGTTATTGTCTTCAACATGCAGGTGCCAGGCAACATTGAAAGGGCCATCAAGGGTGAGCCCATCGGGACCCTGGTGGATTGAGGTTGTTTGGACAACTACTACTTATAGGGGTACGATTCGTATCGTTTCCCCTGGTTGTCGGCTGTTAATAAAAAGTAGATCACGGGAGGCAATATGAAAAACGCAGTGCTTTCAGAGGCAGGAAAGAAAATGGACAAGGCCATAGAGGCCTTTGAAAGGGATCTTGCCCATGTCAGGACAGGTAGGGCCTCGGCTGCGTTGCTTGAAGGTATCAGCGTCGATTATTACGGCAGCTCGATGCCCCTTACACAGGTGGCTTCTGTATCGGTGCCTGAGAGCAGGTTGATTACAATCCAGCCATGGGATGCCAATGTTCTTCCTGAAATAGAAAAGGCGATTCTCAAGTCGGACCTGGGTCTTACTCCCAACAGCGATGGAAAGCTCATAAGGGTAAGTGTGCCGCCTCTTACCGAGGAACGGAGAAGGGATCTTGTCAAATTGGTAAAGAAGATGGCCGAAGAGTGTCGTGTAGCCCTAAGAAATATACGGCGTGAGGCCATTGAAAAATTAAAGGCTCAAAAAAAGAACAAAGAGATCTCGGAGGACGAGATGTTCAAGCTCCAGGACGAGATCCAGAAGATCATAGATGACCGTGTAAAAAAGGTAGACCAGGTTCTGGGTGGAAAGGAAAAGGAAATAATGGAGTTTTGATCCGTTATCATGGCTATCTTCCATCCGGAAAAAATTCCCACCCACGTGGCCATCATCATGGATGGTAATGGCAGATGGGCTAAGAGACGCGGAATGCCAAGGGTTATGGGGCATAGGCAAGGGGTGAAGGCAGTGCGGTCCACTGTCAGGACCGCGCGGGAACTGGGTATCCCGGTCCTTACCCTGTATGCGTTTTCTCAGGAGAACTGGAAGCGCCCGGTGGACGAGGTCAATACCTTGATGAACCTGCTTTACGATTATCTCAAGAGCGAACTCGATGAGATGCTTGGCAACCAGATATCGCTCAGGGCCATTGGTGAGTTGGACCGTCTGCCTGATCGGGTAAGGCAGGTGTTGGCAGAGACCATTGAGAAGACCTCGTCCAATAAGAAAATGATACTGAATCTGGCCCTGAGTTATGGCAGTCGGCAGGAAATAGTCGTGGCAGCCAGGAAGATTGCCGAAGGATGCCTCAAGGGTACCATTGATCCAAAGAACATAAACCAGGAACTGTTTTCCTCTTTTCTATACACGGCGGGCCTTCCGGATCCCGACCTGATCATAAGGACCAGTGGGGAGATGAGGCTGAGCAACTTCCTTCTTTTCCAATCGGCCTATTCCGAATTCTATATTACCCCCTCCCATTGGCCGGATTTTGATCGGAAAGAATTCCTGGAGGCCATTCATCAGTTCCAGAAAAGGGAAAGACGCTTCGGTCAGACCAGCGAGCAAATCGGGGGACAATGCACCGCCAGAGGCTGCTAACCGCCCTGATAGTAGGGCCAACCCTTTTAGCCATATTGTTGTGGGGCGGTCATATAGCATTTGATTTACTATTGGCCGGTATGACCCTCTTGTGCCTCAGGGAGTTTTTCTCCATGTCCTTTCCCAGGGACATGGATGCGCAGATGGTTGGCATACTAGCCGGTATGCTGCCCGTTCTGGGGATAATTTTTTCCCATGAGCCAGCATATGTCCTTTGCGGATTGTACCTGGTGGCCCTCATAAGCCTTTTGTTTTTCCTGATGACCTATTCCAGGTGGGAAAATTGTCTTCGAAGCTGGGCCGTATTGTTTCTGGGTGCCTCCTATGTAGGTATATGCTCTGCACATCTTGGCATGCTCAGGCATCTGCCACTCGGCAGGGAGTTTGTCATTTTTTTACTGGTCGTGATTTTTGCCGGTGATATCGGGGCATATTATGTCGGCAAGGGAATGGGCAGGAAGAAACTGTGTCCTGATATAAGTAAGGGAAAGACCGTGGCAGGGGCAATTGGGGGGATCGTTTCAAATGCAGTAGTGGCCATGATTATGTGGTTTGTGATGCTCAGGCAGATGGACCCAAGGATTATGGTTCCCCTGGCAATTGTCACAGGGGCAATCGGACAGGTTGGCGACCTGGCAGAGTCTGTAATCAAGAGGTCATCCGGCGTTAAGGATTCAGGTGCCTTACTTCCAGGGCATGGCGGCATATTCGACAGATTAGACGCGGTGTTACTGGCCTCTCCCTTTTTCTATTGGGCTTTGCATTTTCTGGGCATTTTTCTCAATAAATTGGGTAATCCCATGGAATTATATCATGTCTTTTGAACCTAAAACCATATCGCTTCTAGGTTCTACTGGCTCCATAGGAACCAGTACCCTGGATGTGGTGAGGCGTTCGAATGGGCGTATCAGGGTGAGCGGTCTTGCCGCTGGCCGGAATGTCGACCTTTTGGTTGAACAGGTCCATGAATTCAGGCCTGATTTTGCCGCCGTAATGACACGGGAGCTTGCACAATCCCTTGCAGACAAGGTTGGATCCGGCACGCAGATCGTTTGGGGGAAGGCTGGGTATAAGCGTATAGCCTCTCTTGAATCCGTAGATATGGTGGTATCTGCCATGGTTGGTGCCGCAGGCCTGGTCCCCACCATAGCCGCCATAGATGCAGGTAAGGATATAGCCCTCGCAAACAAGGAGACCCTGGTAACGGCAGGATCCCTGGTTATGCAGCGTGCCAGTCAAAAGGGTATCAATATAATCCCGGTCGATAGCGAACACTCGGCAATCTTTCAATGTCTCCAGGGGAATAAACCCAGTATGGTTAGACGGCTCATTCTTACCGCGTCAGGTGGACCTTTCAGACAACGGAGGAAGGATTTTTCCAGGATCTCTCCAAAGGAGGCCGTGAGCCATCCCAACTGGTCCATGGGGGCCAAGATTTCCGTGGATTCAGCCACCCTTATGAACAAGGGCCTGGAATTAATAGAGGCCCGGTGGCTTTTCGATATTCCTATCGACAGGATAGAGATAGTCGTGCATCCCCAAAGCATAATACATTCGATGGTAGAGTTCTGTGACGGCTCTATTATTGCGCAGATGGGTCCTCCTGATATGAGGGTTCCCATTGCCTATGCCCTTGCCTGGCCCCAGCGCATGGATCTGGACCTACCCCCACTTGATCTGCTAGATTTAGGACCACTAACCTTTGAGGCGCCACGTAGGGACAGCTTCCCGTGCCTTGAATTGGCCTATAGGGCTGCCCGCATTGGGGGAAGTGCCACTACCGCCCTGAATGCCGCAAACGAGGTGGCAGTCGAGGCCTTTCTGGAGGGAAGGATCGGTTTCGTCGATATAGGGCTTATAGTAGAAGGGGTCCTTAATGAATTTCCATGCGAGGCAATTGAGTGCTTAGATGACGTCCTGAGGGCAGATGCCTTGGCAAGGCTTAAAGCCCACGCCTTGATATCCGGCTTTCCCCGCAGGGGCATATCGGGTGGGGACTGATGGTCAGGCTATGTGCCCTTTTCGAAAATTCCTGGTTGCAAAGTAATTATACGAAGATGTGATCCCATCGCTGGGCCGGGTTTTCATAATGCCTGGAGTGGCGGCGGCCCGTTAGCCGCATGAAGGTTTAATCGATTGGAGAAGGATTCTATGACCACGCTATGGTCTTTTTTACTGGTTCTCAGTGGGCTCATTCTGGTCCATGAGTACGGGCACTTCATAGTGGCCCGAAA
This sequence comes from Deltaproteobacteria bacterium, assembly GCA_024275145.1. Classification (GTDB taxonomy): domain Bacteria; phylum Desulfobacterota; class Dissulfuribacteria; order Dissulfuribacterales; family QOAL01; genus S143-34. The sequence goes on from JAJRZR010000046.1 coordinate 19,320, forward strand.
GCTGGGCATAAGAGTGCTCAAGTTTTCCCTTGGGTTTGGTCCAAGGCTTTGGGGCATCGTAAAGGGTGGCACGGATTACTGTATTTCCGCCATTCCGTTGGGGGGCTTTGTAAAACTTTTTGGGGAACAGCCGAATGAGCCAATCCCCCCTGAAGAGAGGGTATATTCCTTTTCCCATCGTCCTGCCTTACACAGAGCAGCAGTGGTTGTCGCTGGCCCTGTTTTCAACTTTATATTTGCATGGCTTATATTCTTTGGCATCTTCTTGTCATATGGGAATCCGGTGTTGCTTCCTGATATTGGGGCGGTTCAGCCTGGTTCCCCAGCCGAGGCCGCAGGCATAAGGGCAGGCGATACGATAATTGCTGTTGACGGGCAGGAGATCGGCTCCTGGGACGAGGTATCCGAGAGGATCAGGGCAAGCGGTGGCAAACCCTTAGAGCTTAGCATAAAGAGGGACGGCAAGATCTTCTCGCTCAGGGTCGTTCCAAAGAAAAACAAGCTAAAGAACATCTTCGGTGAAGTGATCGAGGCACCGGTCATAGGTGTGACTGCGGCAGATCACATGAAGGTGGAAAAGGTGAACCCATTGGCCGCCATAGGCCTGGCCTGTTCCAGGACATGGGAACTAGTGGACCTTACGTTCCAGGGTTTTGTAAAGATAATAGAGGGAGTTGTACCGGTATCAACACTGGGGGGGCCCATAATGATAGCCCAGATGGCTGGCCAGGAGGCGCAGCAGGGTATTTTGAACCTTTTTTACTTCATGGCCCTTTTGAGTATAAATCTTGGCATATTGAATCTATTGCCGATCCCCTTACTTGATGGAGGGCATTTGCTGTTCTTGACCATTGAGTTTGTAAGGGGGCGTCCTGTAAGCATGCGCCAGATGCAGATTGCCCAGCAGATAGGCATCTTCATCCTCGTAACCCTCATGGTAATCGTTTTCTATAACGACATAGCCAGACTTTTGGGATTTGCACCACCACTCGGAAGGCCTTAGAAGATGAGGATAACAGGTAGATGGTAACCCTCGCCATTGAGACATCGGGGATGGCAGGCGGCGTCTCCCTTACTGACAGGGACAAGGTGCTTGCCGAGATCATACTTGTCAGCCGCCAGACACATTCCAGGAGGTTGATGTCCTCGGTAGCTTGGCTCATGGACAATGCTGGATTTCGTTGGGGAGACATAAAGCTTGTGAGTGTAAGCCTTGGCCCGGG
>JAJRZR010000047.1 GCA_024275145.1 Deltaproteobacteria bacterium
AGGGCCCCCTGGCTTCTCCAACAAGACTTTTTTCATATCAGCACTCCAACCTGTCTGAGGGATATTTTTTTACCTAATCGGTTGAAGTGATTCAGGGCTTAAACTTTTGTCCTTAACGACACTGTGATCCGGTTATATGTTTTTTCCCAGCGGTTTCAATTTAGAAGGGGGATATTAGGTGGGTCAAAAAAGCTTTATCTGGTGGCACTTTGCACAAGGTTTCCCTGGCCCTTTCCCTTTGCCATCAATGCGCTCAATGGTATCAGGCACGATGCGGCCATATTCACCATCAAACCCTGGCCTAATACTGACATTTCCTTCGCGCATGGCCTTTATTGCAGCTAGCACCTCTCCAGGCACCACGGATGACAATTCATCTTCATCCTTCCAAAGCAATATGTCCAGTTCCGGCCCTGCAATCTCGATCAGGCGCAGGTACTCCTTATGGACCCTTTTGGTAATGGTCTTTACCCCGAAGATAGCGGCCAGTATCTCCTCCAGAGGGATAAGATGCACACAAGGCCTTGCCCCAGGCGGCACGAAGCCTTCTGGCCTGTCGGACAATTCCTCTACCCTATGTAGAACCCCAACGGTAACAGGTTTGCCACAGGCCGGGCACAATCCCTGTCTTTCCAATGTCTCTGCCGGCTTAAGGCAGATCCCGCAGGCCCTGTGACCATCGTAGTGATATTTCCCCTCTTCTGGGAAGAATTCTATGGTCCCTTCGAAGCCTGGTTTAGACTTCTTGATGGCAGAGATGACATCCTTATAGGTCGGCTGGCAAGAGAAGATATTGGCCTCTCTTCCCAGTCTGGAAGGGGAATGGGCATCCGAATTCGAAACGAGTGTATATTTATCCAGGCATGAAAGGCGCCAGTTCATCTGTGGATCAGAGGAGAGCCCGGTTTCAAGGGCATATATATGGCAGGATTGTTCCTCGAAGCATTTCTCCAGTGTATCGAAGCCGGACTTGGCGCCAAACAACGAGAACCACGGGGTCCAGATGTGGGCAGGCAAGACAAGGCAATCAGCGGAACAATCCATTACAAGACGGACCAGTTCCTTGACCGGGAATCCGAAGATCGGCCTTCCATCGGAGGTGATGTTGCCTATGGAATCGAGGCGCCTTTGAATCTCTTCTACGGTTTCAAAATCCGGGGCAAAGAGGCACGTATGTATCCTGCGGTTCCGCCCGGCCTGGGTGAATATGTTTGCGACTTCTGCGGTCAATATGAACCGCGTGCCTTCCGGATCTCCCTTGCACACATAAAATCCGTTACCATCTGGTTCCAGTTCCTCCTTGAGCTCTTTGAGATATCCTGGATGGGTAAAATCGCCGGTTCCCACCAGGAATATCCCCTTTTGTTTTGCCGCTTCGTTCAATGCGGATGGATGCATGTCACGGCTGGTAGCCCTGCTGAAATGGGAATGGACATGGAAATCGGCGACAAACATGCCCTCATTCCATGCAGACGGGATCGTATCCATATGGTGCCTCCCCTATGTTTGGGATCGGAAAAAGATAGCTAGTATATTGATACACCGTTTACGGTAAAGGCACACCCCCCGGAGGACTTTTGTGTTCAGGAAGATCACGCCCAACCGGTATCCCGTTGTATCTGCACACCTGTTTGAGATTTGGGGGATTATTAATATTATTGCGACATAAAAACAATAGTTGACAAGGGGGCATGAAAGGATTATTTTTGAGCAAATGATCAAAAAGGAGGTGAAGAAACTATGCCAAGAATGGATGGAACTGGCCCACTGGGCACTGGAATGCCAGGAAGGGGCCTGGGACCTTGTGGGAAAGGCATCAGAAGGCGTCAAGGCAGGCCTGGCTGGAGATTTGGAGCTGTGGGCAATGTTGCCAAACCCAATCCGGGAAGGGGCTTCAGGCGTGGCTGCAGACGAGGCCTTACAGGTCCTGATCCCGGGACCCAAGGCAGGATCACAGGCGCTCAAGGCTAAAAGGTATACGTGTGTCCCCCCTGTCTTCCCGGCAGGGGGCCTGCTGATCAGGCAGGCTGGGTCCTCCTTCTTTCTTTATGGTATTTATTGCCGGAAAATGTACCATTCATCAGGACTGAATTTTCATATCCTTGGGGCGCGGCCTCAATGGTACAGGCCGCATGAGGGTTTGGGCCAAAGGCTGTAACGGCTAACGGAGCCTGCCACCATTCAGCCGCGGGTTAAAATAACCGAACCTTAGCCATGGAAATCGTTCCTTCAAGATCCTGACCATGCCCTTGATACCGACGGTTCTGCCCGCCTTTCTGTATCCTATGGAATTGAGATACCAGTCAGGATCAATGTTGTGATTTCTCAACTGGATCAGGTCCAGGCCAAACCGGTCAATCAGACCAGACAGCCTGTCTATCTCCTCCATCTCATCGGTAAGCCCCGGGAGGATGAACAAATTCAAGGAAACAAACTTGCCCAACTGCTTCATCGTCTTCCATGTCCTTAGAACATCATCTTGTATGAATCCCTTGGGACGGTAATAGGCCTCATAATACCTCTTTCTCGAACTGTTCATGCTTATCCGCATACTGTCCAGCCCTGCCTCGACAAGAGGCTGTACGGCATCCGGGACACTGGCATTCGTATTGAGGTTTACGGTGCCATGGCCAGTACGCTGCCTTATCTTTCGTATGGATCTTACCAGAAGCTCCCATTGAAGTAAGGGCTCGCCCTCGCACCCCTGGCCAAAGCTTACAATCCCTCCCCTTCCAGCCCTAGCAATGTGGCTTACAGCCAACTCAACCACCTCTTCCGTACTGGGTACAAACCTTATCCGGTCCTGTGTGGCAGGAGGACCGCCTTTCGGTTGATGTGAAATACATCCAATGCACCTAGCATTGCATGCAGGGGAAGTAGGTATCGGTGCCTCCCATCGTTCCATGAAAAAATTCCTGGCGGCAGGACACCCATAAGTCAAACTGCACCTTCCTAGATGCTGAACGAGCCTGTTAGAGCGGAATCTCTTAAGTTTTTTGAGGGTCTTTTCCCGAACTACCCGTGGCCTGAAACTCCTGAAATCCTGTCTTGGATCCGGATCACTCCTGAAACCAGCGACCCAGAATCTGCCCCGCCACCACCCCACGGCGGTATATGAAAACAGTGGAAGCGGATCATGATCCCTGGTTTCATGGAAGAATGGAGCCATGGCGGTCTGGGTATAGCCCGGTGCCATAAAAGCCGCCACCGCCTGGACTGGACCCTTTAGCCCACATTGTCCACCGTCGAAAACCACCACTTCATCCCTGTCCGCATCCCATCCAAGGGGGAGCGTGCCGGGAAGCACGAAAAGCTCACTACCTTCAGGAAGGGGAATGAGGTCATCTTTTTGTAGGGGGCTGACCTCGTGTCCACTCCTTCCAATCATCTTCAGACCCGGCAGGTCGAATATTTGCCCATTTGCATCGGCATAGACCATGCTTGGCATCCCCTCAGGATGCCGTATTGACCTGTTCTTCATGTTTACCTTTTATTGTTTTGAGACTATATTTAAAATTCCTGGAAGGATATATCATAAACATGCAGCCTTTTACCGGTTTGATATCTATTTTACCATAGGCCCCTGGCTGCAGTCCCGAAATCCCTCCATGCCTGAAGGATTCCTGTAAGGCATTTGCAACCCCGGGCATAAGATCGGATCTTGTCACCACAGAAAACACCTTCTGGCCATGGGCCGTGTTTTCCTACCCTGAAAACGGTGTCAAGGTGCAGGCCTAATGAAGGTTTGGGATGAAAACTTGGCGTCCAAGGATTAGGACATCGAATCTTCCCGCTATGAACAAATCGCGAAAAACTTATATAACCGTCATTTCATTGGTCGCATTCAGCGGCATCCTGGCCCAGGCGGCCCTTATCTTCTTCGAACAGGCACCGGTCTGCCTGAATCAAGGATGCCAGGTGGTCGAAAGACTGTTAAACGTCTCACCCGTGGTATTTAACCTCATTGGGGCATGCTTCTTCGCAGCCACGGGCCTTGCGACATTGCCATCCGTATCGAGAAGGATAACCGACCTGCCCCTGCAGATCCTTTTGATCATGGGGGCCTCTGCAGAAGGGGTCCTGATAGGATTCCAGGCGCTTATTGCGAAGACCTTCTGTTCCTACTGCCTCCTTGTACTCGGGACTGTTTTGCTATTAAATACCTTGGCCGGTTTAAGGCAACTTCTACTTGGATTTTCTGCACTGTGCACAGTATCTTTCATGTTTTTACTTCTTAACTTCGGTGCAACGCAGTCCAACCTGGAAAGATTGACCCTGCAGGACGGCACCTATGCCGTCAGGACCTGTTCTTCCCCCAGGATAAGGGCCTATCTCCTGTTCTCCCAAGATTGTCCGCACTGCCAGAAGGTGATCGATGCCCTGGCAGGATGTACACAGTGTGAATTTAACTTCAACCCCGTAACCAGGATGTATAAAAAAGACCTTCTGCCTGGATTAAACCCAATCGACAGTTATTCACCAAGGGTCAATATTATCGCACTAAAGATCCTGGGCATCAATTCCGTTCCTGTGTTGGTGGTCGAAAAGACAGACGGATACCAGTTCATAAGGGGCGACCGGAACATAATCAATTTCATAAAAACAAATTGCTTTTCCCCTGGTGCCACCAACAGGGAAGATCTTTTTACAACCCAGGATCCATTTTCTGAGACAGATACAGGGGTCTGCTCAGTGGAGAAGAGTTGCAAATGAGGATTATTACTTCCATAGGTGAAATACAGGGACTCTCAACCCACTGGAAAAAGGCAGGGCTTCGGGTTTCACTAGTGCCTACGATGGGTTTTTTCCATGACGGGCACCTAGCCCTTATGAACTATGCCAAGCAACATTCAGACCGGGTTGTGGTCAGCCTGTTCGTCAATCCTACCCAGTTCGGGCCGAACGAGGATTTCGAGGAATATCCCAGGGACCCTGAAAGGGACCGTTTCTTGGCAGAAAAAGAGGGCGTCGATTGCCTGTTCTGCCCTGAAGCAGCGGACATGTACCCAGAAGATTTCCAGACCTGGGTGAATATAGAAGGGCTTGACAAGCGCCTCTGCGGTGCCTCCAGGCCCGGGCATTTCCGCGGGGTTGCGACCATCGTCACAAAGCTGTTTAACATAGTTAGGCCTGATCTAGCCGTATTCGGCAGGAAGGATTTCCAGCAGCTTCAAATCATAAAGAGGATCGTCAGGGACCTGAATTTTGGAATAGAGATAAAGGGGTATCCCATAGTAAGGGAAGCTGACGGGCTGGCCATGAGTTCCAGGAACAAGTATCTTAGCAGGAAAGAACGTAAGAGCGCACTCTGCCTGTTCGAATCCCTGAAGATGGCTGAACACATGGTCTCCGAGGGCTGCCGTTCAACTCGTAGGCTGGCCCACGCCATCGAACGTCTCATACTTGCAAAACCCGGGACCAGAATTGATTATATATTCCTGGGAGATCCTGAGACACTGACAGAAAGGGAAAGGGTAAAAGGGGAGACGCTCTTGGCCCTGGCGGTGTACGTAGGAGCCACCAGGCTGATAGACAATACAATCTTGCGGCCCCCAAAGCCGTAAAAGAGGTGTTATTTTTCATGTTTCGTTCTATGCTGAAATCAAAGATCCACCGGGCCGTCGTCACCGACGCCGATCTTTCCTATGAAGGCAGCCTTACCATAGACAAGGACCTTATGAAGGCCGCTGATATCCTCCCATTTGAGCAGATTATGATCTACAATATAGCCAATGGCGAACGATTCGAAACCTATGCCATCGAGGGTGAAAGCGGATCAGGAAAGATATGCCTCAACGGAGCCGCTGCCAGGAAAGGCTCGCCAGGAGATCTGATAATCATTGCGACCTACGGAAGATATTCCGAGGAAGAGATCAGGAACGGGAAAACCCTCCTCGTCTGGGTGAATGATAACAACAAGATAACCAAAAAAAGGGTCGTTAATTGGTAAATGGATAATCATTCGCCTGTCAGGTTACGTTTTTTTGTCTCCAGCCTAGGATGTCCTAAAAATTCCGTCGATACCGAGGTGCTCCTTGGGTCCATAGTAAATGACATATGCAATATCACCTTGGTCCAGGCACCAGCGGATGCCGATGTCCTTCTCGTAAACACCTGTGGCTTCATAGAATCGGCGGTATCGGAGTCCATCGAACGGATTCTGGAACTCGTAGAGAAGAAAAGGAGGAACCAGATCCTGGTAGTTTCTGGATGCATGGTGGAGCGCTATGGCAATGAACTCGTAAAGGAACTGCCGGAAGTCGATCTCTTCTACGGTGCACGTGCACCCCAAAATTTTAAAAAGAAATTCAAGGAATTCCTGCAAGGGCATTACAACGGGGACATTTTCAATAGCGCACCGCCAAGAAGACAGCATGAAGGGCTCCGGCCCCTTACCCATTCTTCGAGATTGCTCTCGACTCCCTGGTGGAGGGCCTTCGTCAAGATCTCAGAAGGATGCTCCAATCACTGTACATATTGCCTCATACCCGCCATCAGGGGTAGGGCCATTTCCAGGGACAAGCGGGATATAATCAATGAAGTCAATGAACTTGTATGCCTGGGTACCAGGGAGGTAACCCTTGTAGCCCAGGATATAACCGCCTACAAGGACGGCGGCGATATGCTCTATGACCTGCTAAGGGATTTGCTGACTTACACTGACATATCATGGATCAGGTTGATGTACGCCTATCCTGGCAACATCGACGAAAGGATCCTCTGCCTGATGGCTGAAAACGAAAGGATATGCAAATACCTGGACATCCCGATACAGCACGCCAGCGACAGGATATTGAAATCCATGGGTAGAAAATACAGCGGTCATGTCCTGGAAAGGCAACTAGATCTTATAAAAAATACGGTGCCTGGGATAGGGCTCAGGACGACCTTGATGGTCGGGTTTCCGGGAGAGACCGATGAAGACTTCCTTACGTTACAAAGGTTTATAGAAAGATGGCGTTTTCATCACCTTGGTTGCTTTACCTATTCGGATGAAGAAGGCTGTGCTGCATCAAAATTGAATAACAAAATAGCACCAGAAACGGCATTAAAAAGGCAATCAGCCTTGATGGAGCTTCAAAGACAGATCAGCGCAGACATAAATGCCAGCTTTATAAACAAGACCCTTGATATCCTAATAGAGGGGAAGAGCGCTGAAACCGATTTGTTATTGACCGGCCGAAGCCAGTTTCAGGGGCCGGAAGTAGACGGAGTGGTGTACATAAACAAGGGCATGGCAGAATACGGGAGGATAATGCCTGTAAAAATCACGGGAAGTCATGATTATGATCTGGTTGGTGAAGTCGTCTGATAATCGAAAAAGGCAAGCAGACCTTTCAGGACATGTAGGGCTAATCCAGTATCTTTAACATAGGGGTTCCGTTTTTGTCCCTTGAGACAAGGACCTTGGAAGGCCTCAATTTTCCAAGCATATCGGCCATCGTTCCCCGGCCGGCCTTGCCCGACTTGAGGTGCATCCAGCCGCCTACATGGACGACGGGGCCGGCCTGGGAATAGACAAGCTCTAAGAGCCTTGATGCAAGCCTTCTCTCCCTAGCCCTCCATACTGGCTCCGACAGCCAGCGGAGAAAATCCTTTTCCGGAAGGGGCCGTTGCCATAACCCCAGCCTGCGTTGGGCCTCACCATGCTTCTCAAGAAAGTAACGAACCAGGCAAAACCTTTCTGCTCCTATCAGGCCCTTTATATTTTGGCGGGTTATAAGCCCGGTTTTCCAGGAAGGAAGTTCCTTGCGCGCGATATGGCTGTCATCGATGGGGATGCACTTGATGCCCTTCCCCTGGGCGTAACTACTGGATGATGTCCACTCGTAGGGCATGGACAACTGGAGCCGCAACAACTGGACCGCTGCATGGGCCCTGGCCGCAGGAGGGAATGTCCCCAGGACATCTTCCAGCTCTGAGATCCACCTTGCCTGGTATCTTTCCCTGAACTTGACAGAAAACGGGCTTATTTCCACAGAGACAATGCCTGGACAAATCATGTCCAAAAAGGAACGGATGACAGGCCCTAGGCCGATATCCAGGTGAAGCGTCCCGAGCAGTATCAATCTGGAGTTACTTAATCCCTTCAAGGCGGCCTGATTAAAGATTTTCCCGGTCAAGACTCCTGTATTGAATAGCTTCCGACAGATGCTCAATAGATATATCCTCTGTTCCTTCAAGATCTGCAATGGTCCTTGAAATCTTGATGATCCTGTGAAACGCACGGGCGCTGAGCGAAAGTCTGTTTGAGACATCTTCCAGAAAAGATCGTGCATCCTTTGCCAGATCACAGAAGCTGTAGATCTCTCTCGAAGACATCTGGGCATTACAATGGATAGTCAGACCGGCAAAACGTTCTTCTTGTATTCTCCTTGCGGCGATTACCCTTTTTAGGATAGCTGCCGACGATTCCCCCCTCTTGGTATTGCTCAACTGTTTATATGGAACTGCGGGAACCTCCATTTGGATGTCTATCCTGTCGAGTAGGGGACCTGATATGCGATTTCTGTATCTCTTGATCTGGGAAGGCAGACATGAACAGCCCTTGGCCGGATCTCCGAAATGCCCGCATGGACATGGATTTTGTGCAGCGACAAGTGTAAAACGCGAAGGAAATGAAAGGGTATGTGCGGCCCTTGATATCGTCACCTTCCCGTCCTCAAGGGGTTGTCTCAAGGCCTCGAGGACGTTCTTTTTGAATTCCGGCAATTCATCCAAAAACAGGATCCCATTGTGGGCCAAGCTTACCTGCCCTGGCCTTGGGATGGCACCGCCACCTATGAGCCCTGCATCCGATATAGTGTGATGAGGTGAACAAAACGGCCTTTCGGTTACGAGGGCTGCCCGCCGGTCCAAGAGGCCTGCAATGCTGTATATGGTGGTAGTTTCAAGTGCCTCTTCAAAGGTAAGCGGAGGAAGTATCGAGGGCATACGTTTGGCCAACATAGTCTTGCCAGAGCCGGGCGGACCGACCATCAATACATTATGGCCCCCGGCAGCAGCGACCTCAAGGGCTCTTTTGGCCTGATCCTGCCCTATTACGTCGCTGAAATCAAGAAATTTTTGCCTATCGTCAATATTGAATAAACGGGCTATATCCACCTTTGCCGGGTCTATTCCCCTGTTTCCAAGAAAAAATTCAACCAACTCCGACAGATGGGAAACCGGCAGAACCCTCGTTTCATCGACGACAGCTGCCTCAGAGCTGTTGTCAGAAGGCAGCACCAGGCCCTTTGCACCCCATTTTCTGACACCCAAGGACAAGGGCAGTGCCCCCTTGGTAGATTTCACAGAGCCATCAAGGGATAGCTCACCTACGATGTAATGCTCATCAAGCCGCTCTTGGGGCAACACCCCTGAGGCGCATAATATGGCCATGGCTATTGGCAGATCAAGGCCTGTTCCTTCCTTCTTTATGTCGGCCGGCGCAAGGTTTATCGTGATCTTTTGGGTGGGAAATTTATAACCACAATTCTTGATCGCGGCCCTGACCCGTTCCCTGCTCTCCTTGACCGCACTTTCAGGCAGGCCGACCATATTCAGCCCCGGAAGCCCTGGGGAGATATCCACCTCTATCTCTACAGGAAAGGCGTTTATTCCTAGTACAACACCGCTCTTTGCCGAAGCCAGCATTTTTTCCCCTTAAAACCGGATGGCCCCTCAAGCCTTCTCATCCAATCTGTAAATACCCTGAAAATATAAGGCTCCATCAGGGCCGTGTCCCCATGCCCTGGATGCGACGACTAGCATGCAGGCCGCATGGGAATTTAATCGCATGTTTTGCAGATTATCGACCTTTTCTGTTTCCTTCATAAACCCAGAGCATGTAAGCTATAGGTTCGCCGAGTGAACATTCCCTGTTTGTCCTCCTATCCCCTTGGCTTGAGCCATGTCCCCATGCCCTGGGGGCGTCAAGGGTACGTACTGCATGAAGATTTGGGTTCAAACCCTCAATTAACTATAACTTCTTAAAAAAGAAGAAAAAACATCCTGGGGATGGCATTTGGAACACACAAATGGGTGGGGCATCCACGCTCTGCCTGCGCACTCGACACCGCTCCCAGGGCATGGGAGCATACCAATTAAGCTTATCCAGAAAAAAGTTTATGGTTTGAAATACCTGACAATTCGTGTAAATATATGATCATCATTCCTGCTACAGGTTTGATAAGCAGGGGTTACATGCAAGGATCTTTGGAATACAGTTTCAGCCAAGCATAAACTGCTGTGCTCCATTCGACATTTAATAAACACAAACCTTCATGTGACCCGTCTCCCTGAGGCCGCATTCCAGGATATGAAAACACGGCCCAGTGGCAGGATATATCTTCAACGTACCAGCATATAAGGGGAAGTGGGGGTGTAGCTCAGCTGGGAGAGCGCCACGTTCGCAACGTGGAGGCCGCCGGTTCGATCCCGGCCATCTCCACCATTTACTTATCCCATATCCTCCCCATCATTTCTTACATTATTTCCTGCCTGTCCTGATTTCTTGGCTTCCCAAAGGAACGCATTCAAAACCTCGTTGGACTCTTTAGGAATCAGTGGACCATGGGATTACTTTGAATCGTCTAAATTAGACGAAAAATATTCAAAAATAGCCTTCCTTATACCCCATGGCATTTGTCAAGCCCACCAGGAAACGATGCCTTGGCCTGATGGACTCTAGTCTTCGATCCCCCTCATTGTAAAAAATCAGGACGGCAAGAGCACCTTATAGTGGTCAAGTAAAAACGGACACTTTTTATTAAGCCGCAATGCGGCACTGTTCTTTTTCATATGCAAGTGGGGTTTGATAGCCCAGGGTTGAATGCAGCCGCATGGAATTGTAGTAAGTGATATGATCAAGAACTTCTATTTCCACGGACCGCCTGTTAATGAATCTGCAATGAGATAATCGTTCTGATTTCAGGCTTCTGAAAAACCTTTCCGTTGGAGCATTGTCCCAGCAGTTTCCTTTGCGGCTCATGCTTGTTACCATGCCATATTGAATCAGCCGTTTCCGGTAATCATGACAGGCATACCGGCTTCCCCTGTCTGAATGATGCAGCAAGCCGGGCAATGGTTTTCGGCGCCAATATGCCATGGACAGAGCATCCAGGGTAAGCTGCTTTTTCATGCGCTTGTCTATGGCCCAGCCAACGACCTGGTGAGAATAAAGATCCAGAACTACGGCCAGATACTCCCAACCTTCAAAGGTCCAGATATAGGTGATGTCTGTTGTCCAGACTTTGTTCGACCGGTCAACTTCGAATTCACGGTTCAAACGGTTCAAAAGGTTGGGGGCTACCGGAAACGTGTGTCGACTGTCGGTAGTGACTTTGTATCGTTTTGGGATTTTGGCTTTCAGACCAAGTTCCCGCATTATACGACGCACCTTGCACCGGCCAAACTGATGTCCTTCATGCATTAACTGCCGCTGAATGCGACGAGAACCATATTGGTTCCGATGCCCTTTGAATATGGCCCTGATCCTGTTCTTCAATAATATGCCTACAGGATCATCAGACTTTTTAAGGCGGTCACAATAATGGTAAAATCCGCCCCGGCTGACTTCCATCACCTGACAAAGAATGGTGATGGGATATGCCTTCCTTTCCTGCCGGATGAAGTCGTATCTCAATTCGACTCTTTCGCAAAGAAGGCCGCGGCTTTTTTTAGGATTTCACGCTCCATCTTAAGCCGCTTGTTTTCCTTTTTCAGTTGGCGGTTCTCAGCTTCCAAATCTTTGCGGGTTCCATTATCTCTGAAGTCATGCTGATCCTGGCGATATTCGCGTACCCAGCGGGTTATATTGGAAGCGGCAACGC
>JAJRZR010000048.1 GCA_024275145.1 Deltaproteobacteria bacterium
CAGCTGATCCATCCATGCGGGAAATCATGTTAAAGATGCTTCCAGAGTTTATTGAACGTTTTCCGGAAATCTTTGGACCGGTGGCTGAAGGCATAGATCAAGAGGTATAAGACTTATGGATTTTGAAACGGACTTTTTGATCATAGGTAGTGGAATCGCCGGGCTTAGCCTTGGGTTAAAACTTGCAGAAATAGGCAGAGTAACCGTCATTACAAAGAAGAGCGAGGCCGATACAGCCACCAACCTTGCCCAGGGAGGCATTGCATGCGCCCTTGGCGAGGATGACGATCCCAACCTCCATGAATTCGATACATTGAAGGCAGGAGACGGTTTGTGCCATGAGGATATCGTGCGACAGATCGTGAGGCAGGCCCCTGACCGCATAAGGGAATTGAAGAAGTGGGGGGTGAATTTTACCCGGGACCCTTCAAATCCTGAAAGATTGGATCTTGGCCAGGAAGGTGGTCATTCCCGCAGAAGGATCGTACATGTAGAGGATTTTACCGGAAGGGCAATCCAAAAGGCCTTGATGGCCAGGGCTGCGGGTAAAAAGAACATAGAGGTCCTTGAAGACTATATCGCGGTTGACCTCTTGACAGAGTGCAAGATCGGATACGACAACGATGCAACCGAAAGGCAGAAACACAGCAATGGCCCTAAATCAGTTGAACGCTGCCTTGGTGCCTATGTACTTGAAGTTGCGACAGGAACGGTACACACCTTCTTGTCCCATGTCACGGTGCTGGCCACTGGTGGTGCCGGCAAGGTCTATTTGTATACGAGCAACCCGGATGTCGCCACAGGAGACGGTATAGCAATTGCTTACCGCGCCGGTGCCAGGATCGCAAATCCCGAGTTTGTCCAGTTCCATCCAACCTGCTTGTATCATCCAAGGGCAAAGAACTTCCTGATATCAGAGGCCCTTAGGGGGGAAGGGGCGATACTACTGGACCCGAACGGCGAACCCTTCATGAAAAGATACGATCCTGAACGCAAGGACCTGGCAGGACGCGATATCGTGGCAAGGGCCATAGATATGGAGCTTAAGAAAAGCGGCAAGGAATGCGTCTATCTCGATATCAGCCACAGATCACCTGAATTCGTCAAGGAACGTTTCCCCAACATATACGATGTCTGCCTCAGCCTGGGCATAGATATTACCAAGGAACCCATCCCTGTGGTGCCTGCAGCGCACTACATGTGTGGGGGCATAGTGACGGATGCCAATGGGCAAAGCGATCTCAAGGGCCTTTTTGCCATAGGAGAAACCGCCTGCACAGGCCTTCACGGCGCCAATAGGCTCGCCTCCAATTCATTGCTCGAGGGCCTTGTCATGGCCCACCAAGCCTATCTTTTCATAAAAGAAAATCTGTCAAATTTTACCCAAAAACCTGCCCATGCCATACCTGCCTGGGATACCGGGGGGGCCGTGGATATGGATGAAGCCGTTTTGATCTCCCATAACTGGGATGTGATCAGGCGTCTCATGTGGAACTACGTGGGGATTGTCAGGAGCACCAAACGCCTGGGTCTGGCAAGGCTGCGAATGGCCCCGATTCTCTCTGAAATCAACCAGCATTACTGGGACTACATCTTGACCAGGGATTTTATTGAACTTAGAAATCTTGCACAGGTGGCAGAGCTGATAATACTGGCGGCCTACAGGAGAAAAGAAAGCCGGGGAGGGCACTTCACAATAGATTTTCCAGAAAAGGATGACTGGAACTGGCGCAGGGATACTATCCTCAAAAGATCAAATAATGGGGGATAAGTCCAAATTTTAACCAAAAAAGGGATATTTTGGACTGGATCGACGGTTGTTCTATTACTGATAGCCCTGTCAGGTTGGAATTACAGGTACGAATTGTTATTGGCCTGGCATGCACTCTCAAACGTAATGGAACACAGGGACGCAATAAGGGGCTTCGTAAGTTCCTTTGGACCCTTTGCCCCCGCTGCCTTCGTAATGATCCAGGCGCTTCAAGTGATTCTGTCGCCCATACCTGGTGAGGCCACAGGCCTCATAGGAGGCTTCCTCTTTGGAAGATGGTTAGGCCTCATATATTCCAGTATGGGGTTAACCCTGGGTTCATTGGCTGCCTTTTTGATCGCACGTCAATTCAGAAAACTGGTAAGGCCTTGGCTCAGGCGTTCAGAATACTATAAGCGCCTTGAGGGTTTGCTCGAACACCAGGGCCTGTTTTTGTGCTTTTTATTGTTTGTGTTTCCGGGTTTTCCAAAGGACTTCCTCAGTTATTTCCTTGGACTCAGCAGGATGCCATGGCAGGTCTTCCTGATAATCGTAGCCGTTGGCAGGATCCCGGGCACCTTGATGTTGTCATGGCAAGGGGCAAATATTTATGATGGCAATGTCACAGGGATGGTAACACTTTTGGCCATTACGGCCCTGGTACTTTTCCCGGCCTGGTATTTCCGGGAAAGGATATACCGTTGGGTAGAACTACACAGCTTAAAAGATTAAGCTGCAGAGCTGAAAACCGAATCTGCAGGGCTACCTTAAAGAACGATGCGGCAGTAAACTTATGAAAGAAATGTATCTGGATTGTTTTTCAGGCATCAGTGGCGACATGCTGCTGGGTGCCCTTATCGACGCTGGCTGGCCCGAAAAAGAACTCTTCCAACTACCTCACAAATTAGACCTTGAAAGGATAGACATAGGCATAAAACGAGTCACCAGAAATGGCATCTGCGGAATCCATATATCTTTTAACTGGCCTGAATCACAGGCCTTTGCCAACCTTGAAAAGATCAATGCCTTGATCGACAGATCCAGCCTGGAAAGCCCCATAAAAGACAGGTCAAAGGAAATTTTCAGGCTCCTGGCTAATTCCGAATCAAAGGTCCACAATATCTCGCAGGATCAGGTTCACTTCCACGAAATAGGGGCCATCGACACCATCATGGATGTGGTAGGGGTAATTTCAGCCATAGATGCTTTGAAAGTGGAACGGATTGTCTCTTCACCTCTCCCTGTTGGTTCCGGGTGGGTGAGGTGCGAGCATGGATTGCTCCCAATTCCAGTCCCAGCTGCGGCTGAACTCCTGAGAGGCGTACCCGTCTACGGAACAGACATCCGCCGTGAACTCGTCACCCCTACCGGGGCTGTCCTGTTGAAAGCCCTTGCCCAAGACTTTGGTCCGTTTCCTGAAATGGTAATCGACAAGATCGGATACGGGGCCGGATCAAGGGAGGATGAATCGTCTACCAATCTCTTGAGGGTTTGGATCGGGCATTCTGATCCAAAGAGGAACACGGTATCTGAGATAAGATCTTTTATAGATGATATGAACCCGGAATGGATGGGCTTCTTGATGGAACGGCTTTTTTCCAAGGGGGCATTGGACGTGGTATACACCCACGTACAGATGAAAAAAAACAGGCCTGGGGTTCAAATCACCGTACTTTCGCCGCCGGAGCTTGAAGAAAGGATTATCGAAACGATCTTCCGGGAATCAACTAGCTCAGGAGTGCGTATAACCCGACTCTCCAGGGCCACGATTCCAAGAAAAACAGGCCATGTCCATACCAAATGGGGAAAGGTAACGGTAAAGATATTCACACGACCAGGGGAGAGATGGCACATTGTTCCTGAATACGAGGCATGCAGGGCTATTGCCATCAAACACGGGGTCCCCATAAGGCACGTATACAGAGAGATCAGGAGGTGCTCCAAAAATTCGACCGAAGGCCTATACTAACTTCATTGACCGTTTAACCATCCTTATGGCCATGGGGCTGGGACTAGGGCTTTCTCCAGTAGCGCCAGGCACCGTGGGAAGCCTACTGGCCATACCCCCATGGCTGGCCATATCCAGGTTCCCTGTTGCCGGATCAATCCTATTATGCCTGTTATTCATCGTGGCCTCTGTTTGGATCGCTGGCAGGGCGGCCTACCTGATGGCTGAAAAGGATCCCTCGAGGATCGTAATAGATGAAATTGCCGGCATGTCAGTGGCCTTGCAGGGATTGCAGCTGTATCCATTGACCCTGTTGGGTGTTTTCTTGTTGTTCAGGCTTTTTGACATCATCAAACCTTTTCCGGTAAAACAACTGGAAAGGCTTCCAGGAGGATTGGGCATCGTAATGGATGACGTTGCAGCCGGGATACTTGCCAATTTGATATGGAGGACCGGGGAGTACATCTATCATGTATGGTGAAATCATAGCGATTGGCGATGAACTTGTCTCAGGAAGGGTCCTGAATACTACTAGTGGCTTTGCTGCTAGAAGGCTCTTTGAGGCCGGTTATGAGATTAGCAGGATGACGGTAATAGGAGATGATCCCACCCTAATAAAAGAATGCCTCGTTTCAGCACTTGGTCGATCCAAGTTCGTGTTGATTACCGGTGGATTGGGGCCTACCACGGATGATATAACCAACGAGGTGGTTGCAAGAACCCTCGGGAAAAGGCTGGTAAAAAACGAGATAGTCATGAGCCAGATCAAGAAGTGGGAGAAAGGTAGTAAGTCTGCCCACGCCAATTCCATGCGGGAAAGAATGGCCATGTTGCCAGAGGGAGCGGAGGTGCTGAACCCAACGGGATGTGCGGCAGGCTATCTTCTCATGCACAGGGGTGTGGCTTTGTTTTTCCTGCCAGGTGTGCCCGAGCAACTCAGGGAACATGTCATAGAACGGGTTCTACCCAAGTTGAGGGACTTGGTAAGGCTCGGATTTGAGGTTCGCCAGAAGACGTTTAAGGTTTTTGGATTATCAGAAGTGGAAATAAACCTGTTATTTGAAAACATAGAATCCAGGCACAATAATCTGAAGATAGGCTATTATCCCAATTTCCCAGAGGTGCATGTGACGGTAACGGTTAGAGGCACAGACAAGGAATCTGTTGACAAGCAATGCCGGTCTGCATGCGAGACAGTGGAAAGGCTCCTTGGAAATCATATCGTGGCGATCGATCCTGAAAACATCGAATCGGTTGTGGGAAGGTTGCTAATTGAAAATCAAGGGATCCTTGTTGTTGCTGAATCATGCACAGGCGGGCTTCTGGGAAAACGGATTACAGGCGTACCAGGAAGTTCAAAGTGGTTTGACAGGGGATTTATTACCTATAGCAACAGATCAAAGGAAGAACTCCTGGGGGTCTCGGCAAGGACACTTGAACAATATGGAGCGGTAAGTGCTGAAACCGCCATCGAAATGGCCCAAGGTGCCCGATCGGTTGCAGGGGTGGATTACAGCCTTTCCATAACAGGTATTGCAGGCCCCACGGGTGGAACGCCGGACAAGCCGGTAGGTACCGTATTCATTGGCCTCTCCACCCCGGACCGCACGGTTTCAGAAAGGTTTCATTTCCCTGGTGACAGGCGCAGGATCAGGGCACTGGCAGCTGAAACCGCCCTGGACTGGTTAAGGCGTTATCTGAGATATGGTTCGTACGTTCCTGGCTATAGACCTTCCTGATATGGTGTTAAAGGACATAGGGACCATGATCCGGACATGGAGGCTTCATGGTGCCAATGTCAGGTGGATTACGCCTGAACGCATGCACTTGACGCTCAAATTCCTGGGTGAAGTGGAAGCCGACCTCATCCCTTTGATAATCAAACGGTGTGAAAGCGTATCCACTAATACGGCCGAATTTTCCCTTGAACTTGGGGGAACAGGTATCTTCCCCACTATTAAGCGCCCCAGAATTCTCTGGATTGGCATACGTGGAGACACAACGGCCCTTCGCATCCTACAAAAGGGAATCGAAGATACATTGGCAGGGATCGGTATCCCAAGGGAAGAGCGCCCCTTCGTGCCACACTTGACCGTTGGCAGGATTCGTTCCCCAAAAGGTGTCCACAGCTTGATAGAACCTTTCGTGAAAAGCGAGATACCGCTTATGCCCTTTCGTGTAACCTCCTTGTCTCTTTACAAAAGTACCCTTACCCCCAAGGAGCCTGTATATGATCTGCTGGGCAGATGTCCCCTGGCCACAAGTATCTGACTATTGGGATCTCAGGGCCTATCTGTCTGCACTGCCACATTATTCTCTTGTTGTCTGCTCCCTAAAGTTTGTCCTTGTTCCATCCGATAGATTACTACAGACGATACAGACATTAGACCTCTTCCCACCAGAAGGCATCGGCCCCTGAGCAGGCCCATAGATTCAGTCGCATGTTTCTGGGTAGAGATGTGTGAGGTCGTTTATTCCGGCAAGGTCTCCCTTAAAAATGGTCCTTATCCTGTTTCAAATCAAAAATCAGACCTGGTGTATCGAGCTTGAATGGGTCAGGGAGGTAGTCAATGGTGGAATCGATAAACCCCTTCCCAATGCAAGGTCCATGATAGAAGGAATGAAAAATATCCGTGGCGAAGTGATTCCTGTGGTGAATGGCACGGATCTAGTCAATGAAAACCACCTCGACGACCTGATGGACGACGAAGGTACAGGAGGGAAGATCCTCCTTATTGAATATAGCGGGGTCTCGTTTGGGTTATCTGTCAACACGGTACAGGGAGTGGAAAATATACCCTGGCCTTCTGTCGATCAAGATAACGGGGAATATGCATGCAACGGTGTACGGCAAGAATTTGTAAAGACCTACATAGGATCGGCAGATAATGAGAAAATCCCTCTACTAGATATAAAGAGATTATCGAGGCTTATGACCGAAAGAGAGGAAACCGAGAAGCAGGTCGGGTAATTGCAACAAGGAGATTAATCCCAATGAAGAAAAAGGTCGGTGGAATAAAAGACTGGCGTCTTCAAACAAAGCTCTTGACAATGATAGGAATAGTCATGGCAATTGCCTTGGCGGCCCAGGGATATTTGTATCTTACCCAGCGTCACATCCTTAAAAAGAATGGTATCCATCAGGTCAGGGCTGAGGCTGAGGTATTGGGTAATAATCTTAAGATGTTCCTAGAGGGCAGGGTGAACGACTCGGCCACCCTTGCGCGCCTGGACATAATCAAGCTTGCTGTAAACATTGGTGGTGGCCAAGGGGGTACGGATAAATTTCTGACAAATATGGTCAAGCAGTATGGATACTACGAGGCCATGATGGTTACTGACATAAATGGCAAGGTGCTTTCTGCAAGTACGAAGGTGGCACTTGGGAAAAGACTCAACAAGCTAGGATGGTGGCAGAACCGATTCAAGGGGACCGTTTATCTAACTGACCCAACTCATTATCCCTTTGACAGAAAGGGTAAGTCAGATATCTCTTCCAGGTGGACATGTGTCTTGGTTTCCCCGATATTACTCGACAAAAGACCTGCGGGCTACGTAGTCAGCTTCATCAAATGGTCAAACCTTACAGGTATGGTCGATAAGACCAACCAGGTGCTGGAGGAACAAAAAGGCGTATCCTACATAACGGGTTCACATGAGAGAATCTTCTTACATACATCACCCGGCATGGTCAACAAACCGGCTCCTGACTGGGTTAAAGGGATGCTTACACCCAAGGCCAGAAGGGTCGTCGAGGTCAATGGCGATAATGGCAGGCATATAGCCGTCTGTTCGCCGATTCCAGAAATAACTGGTTGCCAGGCCCCGCAATTATTTTCAATCGTTCAGCTTCCGGAAGGGGCGCTTTTTACCTCGCTGCACAACCTGTTGAGGGAAGGCTTCATTGCAAATGGTGTGATTTTCGTAGCCCTTCTCTTTCTCGCCTTTTGGCTCAACCGGGACGTGGTCGCCCCTATTGTAGAAACCGCTGGAATGCTGAGCCGGACTGCAGAAAACATGGATCTTACCTCCAGGCTGAAGATAAGAAGCAATGACGAGATAGGGCACATGGCCGCCTCGGTAAACGGTTTTCTTGATAGCCTTCAAAAGACATTCAAGGAGGTTATGCAGATCTCGGCAACCTTTGCCAACTCTACAAAGTAAGTACATAAAGTGGCACACCTTATCACAAGTAATGCCCGCGAACAGGCGGAGCGTGCCAGGGAGGTTCAACGTCGTGTAGGGCTCATGGGAGAGACTGCATCAGAGGTGGCCATGCATGCCGAATCCTCGGCCAAAATGGCCAGGGAAGCCGCCCAGGTAATACAGGAAATGGCAAATACCAGTCTTAGAATTACCCAGGCCTCGGAACAAAACAAGGAAGGGGCAATAGGTGCTGGCAACACGGTTGCAGCAATGGGTGAGACTGCCAAGAAGGTACAGGCAAGGGCGATTGGGCAGTCAAAGGCTGCCCAGCGTACCGCCGATTCCCTGAGGTTAATGGCCAATCAACTGCAAAAAATGGCTATGGAGGCAAAGGGTGCGGCAAAACAGGCGAAGACAGCCATGGACAGCGCATGGGAAGGACGCCAGGCCATGGATAAAACGGTCAAGGGTATGGAGGCCATTTCTGAAAGCTCTGAACAGGTCAAGGATATCGTAGACCTGATTTCTGACATTGCAGAACAAACAAACCTCCTGGCCCTGAATGCAGCTATTGAGGCAGCCAGAGCCGGTGAGCATGGCAGGGGATTCGGAGTGGTTGCCGAAGAAATCAGAAAACTAGCCGACAGAACAACCGAGTCCACCAAAGAGATAGCAAGCCTCATCCGTGAAAGTACAGAAAACGTGAAAGAGGGTATGTCGCTTGCTGCCAGGAGTGCCCAGGTCCTCGAAAACCTTGTAAGCACGGTTGAAGAAAGTAGTAATGTCACTATTAACATCTCCAAGATATCAGATGAACAGGCAGGTGCCATACAAGGATTGCTTTCCTCAACGAACGAACTCAAGGAACTGGCAGGCTCCATTGTGGAGATGACAGAAAAACAGACATCCAGAAGGAAAGATGCAGAAGAGGCCATTGAGCACGTGGTCAGACTCAGTGAAGAGATCGTATCCGAGGCAAATTCCAGCAATCTAACCACAAAAACCGCAGTGGAAACCGTTGACAAAGTGGTTGCCAATTCAGGAGAAATTACCGCCAGAACTGCCAAGCAGAGGGAAAGAAGCTCATCACTGCAAAAACTCATGACCCAGATGTCAGAGATAGCAATCCAGAATGCAAAAGGAGCAGAGAAGGCCCTATCCGCAATGGATGATCTCCTGATAAAATCTCAAGAGGTCGAAAAGGCAATGCGCAGGTTCAAGGTATCCAGTTTTAACTAATCCAGCGCTTGGAAACCGCGCCAAATCATCCAACTCGAATTATGCGCCTCTAGCTCACAAATTTGCCAAGGATGCAAGACGGCGCACATAAGGAATTGGCTGTTCTCAGAAACCCCCTGAGGGGGTAGAAGGGCGGAGTTTAATAGACGCCTACGAACCTTATGCAATGTTAAAAATTTTCAACAGCGACATCTCAACCCGGCGCTGCAGATTGTTGGGGATACTCACACTACTTGCAATCCTTTTGTATCCTGCCCAGCCGGGGGCAATGGCAGGGGATACGATCAGAATAGGCGTGTTGGCCAAAAGGGGGCCGGTTATTGCCTACAAGAGATGGAATGCACTGGCTGCCTATCTCACAAGGGCGATGGGGAAACCCTGCAAGATAATCCCTCTGAACTTTTTTCAACTTGAGGACTATGTGGCCAATGATCAACTGGACGTAATAATAGCGAATCAAAAATTTTTCGTGAGCATAAACAAAAGATATGGGGCCTATGCCATTGCCACCTTAGTTAACCGCAGAGGCGGGCCCTATATGGGAGGAGTGATCTTTACAAGGGCGGATTCAGCGATAAGGAAACCTGGACAGGTGAGGAATAAAAGGGTGGCAGTGGTCTCCCTTGGATCTGCCGGTGGATTCCTTATCCAGGCCTACGAACTTCTGCATAATAACGGCATCAACGTGATGAAGGACACCAGCCTCAAGCCCCTCCAAGGTCAAGACTTTGTAGTTTATGCAGTGCTTAATGGTGCTGCAGACGTAGGTTTTGTTAGGACAGACCAGCTTGAATCCATGGCCCTTGAGAAAAAAATAGACCTCAAAAATTTCAATATATTGACCCCAAGGCACTTCCAGGGCTTTAATCTTCTTTGCAGTACCGGACTGTGGCCTGCCTGGCCGGTTGCCGTTTCCAGAAACATGGACAAGGCCTCTGTAGCCGCCTTGAAGGCGGCCCTTTTCAAGATCAAACCTGGTTCAAAAACCGCCTTGACGGCAAGGATAAAGGGCTTCACAAAGGCTGAGGATTACAGCGCGGTGGAAAAGGCCATGCAAGCCCTTCATCTTAAGCCCTTTCTATAGATCATAACTACTTACAGGGTGACTTACGATAAACCTTCATGTGGCCCGGACTATTGATGCCGCATCCATGAACATGAAAACACGGCCCAAGGGGGGTAAGATGTTTTTTGCGGTAAAATATGGTTCAAGGATAGCTTAATCGTTTACCTTATCCCCTCTGAGGAAGCCATTTAACGTTGCTTCTGCGTTCCTCAGGGCGCACAGTTCCCCGCACATCGAACAGCCCTTGCTTGAAACGGACTTTCTGGATTCAAGAATCCTTCTGGCATCTTCGGGGAAAAGCATGTTCTTGAACTGTTCTGCCCATCTAAAATCCCTTCGATCCTTGCTGATCTGTCTGTCTACCCGATCTGCCTGGCCCTTAAGCTTCACTACGTCCCCGATGTGAGCCGCAAGCCTTGCCACCTTTACACCTATGGCAACATCATCTTCGTTGGGAAGTGCCAGGTGCTCAGCAGGTGTTATGTAACAGATCAGGTCAGCACCATACATGGACGATTGAGCCGCACCTATTGCCGCTGTAACGTGATCCCAACCGGCACCGACATCGGTGGGAAGGGGCCCTAACATGTAATAGGGCGCATCATTCGACATCTTTTTTTGAAGTATGATATTGGCCTCTATCTCATCAAGGGGTACATGTCCGGGTCCTTCTACCATTGCCTGGCATCCATTTTCCCTGGCGATCTCTGCCAATTCACAGTTCAGGATCAATTCGGCCATCTGGGCACGATCAAGGGAATCGTGTATGGCACCGGCCCTTATACCATTTCCGAGGCTGAGTACCGTATCATGCCTCTTCAATATGTCACAAACCCTGTCAAACCTTTCATAAAGGGGATTTTCCCTTTGATTTTTTATCATCCATTGAATCATTAGGGTGCCGCCCTTTGAGCACAGACCGCCATAACGGTATCCCTGCCTCTTCATTCTTTCTATGGTAAAAAGATTTATACCGCAATGGATGGCCATAAACCCTATTCCGTCTTCACATTGATGTTCTATCAACTCAAACAGATATTCAGGATCGAGCCGCGTCGGGTCCTGGTATCTTTTTATCGTATCACAGAAGGCCTGATACAGGGGTACATTGCCAACAGGTATCGAAACACTTTCAAGGACCTCTCTCCTGATCTCATCCAAATCCCCGGCTGCAGAAAGTTCCATCAATGTATCCGCGCCTGTATCTTCTGCTATTCTGGCCTTTCTTTTTTCATGTTCAATGTCACATACATCTGTGGACGTCCCGATGGATGCGTTTATCTTGGTCCTTAAACCCCTTCCAATACCTACCACCTTTTTATCATTGAATCTCCCCTGGCAAACAACTATCTGGCCAAGAGCGATACGCTGCATTATCAGCTCTGGTTCGACACCCTCTTCACGGGCGATAGATTTCATCTCTTCGGTAATATTACCCTTCTGTGCCTCGACTAACTGATTCAATAAACTGTCCACTCCTTTTAGCTCAAGATTTCCTGGGGCTGCCTGGTCAAATGCTACGTTCGATCATTCCTTGTTTTTTTCCAGGAGGCACTATCCAGGCTAAGATCGAATATTCTACCGGGCAAATCCCATCTTGAAAAGCCTTTCACCTCTCATTAAAGTAGGTCCATGACTTTAAAGGAATCTGCAAAAAACAAGAAAATTCTTCCTGTTATCGAAAGATGCGCCCAGGAAGAGGGATTTGCCCCTGAAGAGTTGGCCTGCCTTCTTGGAAATGGACAGGTGGTCATACCCCAAAATGCCCACGTGGAGCTTAAACGCCCGATGGCCATTGGTAAGGGGCTCGCTACCAAGGTCAATGCCAATATAGGCACATCCAAGGATCATCCTGAACTGGAACCTGAGCTCAAAAAGCTGGACATAGCCCTGAGGGCTGGGGCCCATGCCGTTATGGATCTGTCCACCGGAGGGCCCATAAAGGAAATCAGACAGGCCATAAGAGAGGCCTGTCCGGTACCGCTTGGGACGGTTCCTATATACCAGGCAGCGGTTGAAACCGTAGAACGTAGGAAGAAATCCATCTGTGAGATGGACGTGGATGATCTCTTCCGCATCATTGAAGAACAGGCAATGGAAGGGGTAGATTTCATGACCCTCCATTGTGGCCTTACCTTGGAAGCCGTAAACAGGTTAAAGGCCAAGGACCGTATGATGGGGGTCGTGAGTAGGGGAGGCTCCCTTATCCTCGAATGGATGGTGTACAACAGGCAAGAAAATCCCCTTTATGCCCGTTTTGACGACCTGCTGGCCATTGCCCGGGAGCATGAAATTACCCTCAGCCTCGGCGACGGGCTTAGGCCAGGCTGCATACACGATGCAACGGACGGGGCCCAGGTATATGAACTCATTGTCCTTGGTGAGCTTACCTTAAGGGCCTGGGAGGCAGGCGTACAGGTGATGATCGAGGGACCAGGTCACATGTCAATGGACCAGATCCCGGCCAATATGCTCCTTGAGAAAAGGCTGTGCCATGGTGCCCCCTTTTATGTACTCGGACCGCTGGTAACGGACATAGCTCCTGGCTATGATCACATTACCAGTGCCATCGGAGGGGCCATTGCCGCTGCTTCCGGGGCGGATTTTCTCTGTTATGTAACGCCTGCCGAGCACCTGAAACTTCCTTCTTTGGAGGATGTACACGAGGGCGTTATCGCCTCTTGTATAGCCGCCCATGCCGCCGACATAGTGAAGGGCGTGCCAGGGGCATTGGAAAAGGACCGGCGCATGGCAGAGGCCAGGCATAAACTCGATTGGAAGACCCAGATCGAGCTTTCCATCGATCCTGTCAAGGCCAGGCTTTACAGGGATGAAGGCGGTGCCTATCACGGCCCTACATGTACCATGTGCGGTGAATATTGTGCCATAAAGACCTTCAAAAGGGCCATGAAAAAGGTTGAAGATCTGTAACCCCACTGTCCTCACCATTGCTGGATCTGATTCCAGTGGTGGAGCAGGAATCCAGCAGGATATCAGGGTATTTACCGTACTCCGGGCCTATGGCGCCAGCGTCATAACTGCACTTACTGCCCAAAATACTCTAGGAGTCCGGTGTATTGAAAAAATCAGTCCTTCATTCGTTAAGTGCCAGCTTACGACCGTAATGGAGGACATTGATTTCAATGCCTTGAAGACCGGCATGCTGGAAGGCCCCGGGATAGTCAACACAGTCAGCCAGGAGTTGGAAAGGCGACGGGTTCGCAATCTGGTTGTAGATCCGGTAATGATCTCAAAAAATGGCGTACCCCTCCTTGATGAACAAGGTATTCGACTTATGAAGGAAAGGCTTATGCCGCTTGCAACGATCGTTACACCCAATATCCCAGAGGCAGAAATTCTATTGGGTTGCAGAATAAGCTCTTCGGATCAAATGGCAGATGCTGCCGTAGAATTGAGGAAAAGGATTTCACGAGGAAGATATTCCACCCCGCATGTACTCTTGAAGGGCGGACACCTGAAGGGGCCATTTCCAGTTGACTGTTTAGCTACTGACAAGGGCATACTGAGATTTGAGGGTAACTGGATACAAAATCCCCATACCCACGGTACAGGCTGTGCCCTTTCTGCAGCCCTTGCCGTATTTTTGGCAAGGGGGGAGGCAGTGATTGATGCAGTAAAGATGGCGAGGAAATTCGTGTCATGTTCCATAAAGAAGGCAGTGAAGATAGGTAGCGGTACAGGCCCGGTCAATCCCCTAGAATGCCTTGAGATTATCTCTAAAAAACCTTCATGTGGCCCATGCCCTTGATTCATTGGAAAAATGTTATGTAGTATATCCCCCGGTAAAGGTTTATATGGCAAGGCCAAATCAGAATGATGTTATTGAAATAGTCGCAAGACTGGTTCAACTCGCCAACAAGGAACTCCCAAGGGACGTAGAGGACCTGCTTTCTTCCTGCAAGGAGAGGGAAAAATCCCTTAACGGAAGATTCGTCCTAGGTGTACTCCTTGAAAATGCACGGCTTTCCAGGGCAACCAGCCTTCCCATTTGTCAGGATACCGGCATAGACACGGTTTTTGTAAGAATTGGCAGGGGCCTCAGGATAGATTTCGATATATATGAAGCCGTTGACCATGGTATCGCCCGTGGTACAAAAGAAGGCTTCCTGAGAAGCTCTGTTTGTGACCCAATTACAAGAAAAAATTCCGGCAACAATACCCCTGCCATAGTGCACCTGGAATTGACCCAAGGGGAAGGTCTTAGGATCGACATTCTACCGAAGGGCTGTGGCAGTGAGAACATGAGTACACTTTTCATGCTCTCTCCTTCACAGGGGATTGATGGAATAGTTGATGCGGTGAGGCAGCAGGTATTAAGGGCCGGTCCAAATCCCTGCCCTCCCGGAATAATAGGGGTTGGAATAGGTGGAACCATGGAACAGGCCGCCATCCTTTCCAAGAAGGCCTTGCTAAGACCTGTGGGACAACCCAATTCCCGAAAGGATGTCGCTGAAATCGAAGAAAGGATTTTTGATGCCATTAGCAACCTGGGGCTTGGGGCACTGGGGCTTGGGGGCATATGCACGTGTCTCGGGGTTTCAGCCGAAATTTATCCCTGTCATATCGCAAGTCTCCCGGTAGCTATAAATATCCAATGCCATGCGGCAAGGCGTTCGTTTGCGAAATGGAATGGTGAAGGATGGCATTTGGACACAGAAGGACAATCGTCGATAGCTCGGGCACATGTAACGACCTCGATCTGTCCACCAAATGCCAAGAGAGTGCAAGTTCCTATCTCCAAGATGGACATGGAAGGTCTGAGGGCCGGTGACTGGGTGCTTATGAATGGTCATTTCTATACCGGCAGGGATCAAACCCATAAAAGGCTGATAGAGCTTTTGGACCAGGGGAAGCCCCTACCCGTTGATCTGAAGGGACAACTCATTTATTACGTCGGACCATCACCGGCGCCACCAGGCCATATTATTGGTGCTGCAGGCCCAACCACAAGTTATAGAATGGATGCCTATACCCCGAGGCTCTTAGATGAAGGGCTGGCAGCCACAATGGGAAAAGGCAGACGGTCCAGTGAAACGATAGAGGCCCTCAAGAAACACAACGCCCTCTATTTTGTCACACTTGGAGGTGCAGGGGCCTATCTTTCAAGGCACATAAAATCGTGTGAGCTGGTGGCCTTTCCCGAACTCGGCCCTGAGGCCATGTACTTGATGGAAGTTGAAGATTTCCCCGCAATAGTAGTAAACGATTGTTCGGGGCACGATTTTTTCAGCAACACATTCTAAACCTTCACGTGGCCCATGCCTTTAACCCCCAGGTCCCAAAGCATGAAAGCCAGCCTGATGGCAGGGTGTTTTTTTACGATAAACTCCAGGATATCTCTAAAAATTGCCTTTCCCCATAGCCTCGTTGCATTAAAGAAGCAATCCTCGAAATGCCAGGCAATATGTGTCTGGTTTGACAAACTCGCGCCTGTATAATTTGGGATCATAACCCTGGCACCCACCTGTACATCTTCAGACCCCGGCATGTCGAACAGGGTAGGTGGCCCCCACAGGTCAATCCGCCAACGATTTTTGGCAACGCCTTAGCCAGACTGCTCCGTGGCTGCGTGTAATCCGACAAACACCCTTGGCCTGGCATAAAAGGCAAAAGAAAGTAAAATAGAAAGACCAGACGCCAATTTCTTTATGAGGTTAACAGGCCATGGGCCGTTCGTGTATTCCCATATATAATCGTGAATCCAAAAGGATCGAGGAAGAACAGGTCTTCGAAAGACCCCTCATGGATATTTTCTATGGATCATCCCTTGGCAGGCTGTTCACAAGGGCCTTTTTGAGCGGTAAGGCATTTTCAAGGTTTTTAGGATACCTGCAAGACAGGCCGGCAAGTCGCCGTAATATACCGGCATTTATAAAAAAATATAACATTGATATAAGCGAGTTGGAAAGGCCGTTGGCCGATTTCAGGAGTTTTAACGACTTCTTCACCAGGAAGCTCAAGGCAGAGGCTAGGCCCGTTGACAAGGCCTCGGGAATCTTGATTTCACCTGGTGACGGCAGGCTCCTGGTCTATCCCATCGATAGAGACCTGGTAGTGCCAGTCAAGGGAGCTGCCTTCTCACTGGAAGAGCTTTTGGGGTTCAGGGAGGATACAGGAACTTGGCAGGGTGGAATCTGTGTAAAGCTACGTCTGGCCCCCATGGATTATCACCGGTTTTGTTACATTGATGACGGGGTTCACGGACCAATAAACCACATCGACGGGAGATTACATTCGGTTAGTCCCCTGGCGCTTAGGCACGGACTTAAGGTCCTTCAAGGCAATGACAGAGAATATGTCATCCTGGAGACCAAGGATTTCGGCAAGGTATGCCACGTGGATATCGGTGCCTTGGGAGTAGGAAGGATATATCAACATTTCAGGCATGGGGCCAAATTCCATAAGGGGCAGGAGAAGGGCTATTTTGAGTTTGGTGGTTCAACGATCATTCTCCTCTTTGAACCTGGACGTGCCATGATAGATTCAGACATTATGGATTATTCCCGCCGTGATATCGAAACATTGGTGCGGTACGGATCTGGCATTGGAAAAAGGCCTTGAGTGGGCCGTAGTCAGTACGGCCTGAAGCACCCAATGAAACACAAAATATCGCCCAATAACAAGGGGCGTTGCAAGTAATTCTAGCCTAATCCTGCCTGGTCAATAGTTCGATAATCCTTTGTTTTTCATCCGGTTTCAATTCGGCTCCGTGGCGAATCATTCGATCGATAACCTTTTCCCATTCATCACGGGTTCGGCGTTTTTTAAAGATACGCCTTGTACTATGACACCCTGTGCAGCGCCTTCTGATTATCTTTTTGGCCCCGGTTTTATCTGGCCCAATGGAAGAACATCCGGAGAATACGGCTAGGATCAAGCCGCTAAGGACAACCATCAATATTCTTTTCATGTTTTTTTTCTCCTTCTCCCCTCGGGGCTCCCTAGTGCCCAATTATCTGTCGAGGCAAGGTGCCCAAGTGCCGAAAGGGCACAACCTTCCAGGGTATTCGGGTATCTTCGCCAATTGGCAACGCAGTTGGAGCCAAGGGGTAAGAAGATAGGGTTTCTCAGGGGTCTCATCGAATCCATAAGACATGCCGATATAAATATAAATAGTATCAGCTGGAGGTAAACAATCCGGCTGGAAGGGTGGTTGAGGTTGTCTATTTTTGTCCGTGTCACTGTCACAACACAGCCGGGCAGTTGCCAGATGGTCTGTCCCTCCCCGGTTACTTCCGCCTGTGATGCCTTCACAAACAGGCCGGGCACAAAGGCCTTGTTATTCGGATGCAGGTATTCGTACTTGCTAGTAGCCAATGATCCTTTGCTGGGCGGTGTGCCTTTATGACCAGGAATGCAGTGCCAGGAATAGAACCTGGCAAAAAGTTTATAACACCTTTTTTTCAAGGTCAAATCGTTTGAGGGAAAATGTTAAAGGAAGTCTCTGTCAATTTGGGTAATTTTCTTTTGTCCCTGTCGGATGCAGTGGATCTGGCCAGCCCTGCCATCGCCTCACACCAGTTGAGGACTGCCTATGTGGCCTGGCAGATGGGGAGGGCCACTGGGTTGTCCAAGGAAAGAATAGACAAGTTGTTCATGGCCGCCTTGTTACATGATATAGGTGCGTTGGCCCCGGAAGACAAGATCCGCCTTCATCATTTCGAGGAAAGAAATCTTGAAACACATGCTGCAAGGGGGGCATGGTTGTTTGAACTTACGCCGCTTCTAAGCCCTGCGAGCCAGATAGTAAGGTTTCACCACAAGTCGTGGGGAAAATGGGAATCTCCCATCGATGCACCAGATGTCTTGGAATCCCAGGTACTCGTACTCGCCGATCTTGTCGAAAGGCTAATAGAACGTAACCAATATGTACTTCACCAAGTAGATCGAGTAGTTGCTAGGATACATTCATTCTCAGGTACGGAAATTCACCCCGATGTGGTGGATGTGTTCAATGGCATAGCCAAACGTGAGGATTTCTGGCTGGATTTGACGTCGCCTCGTTTATATTCCCTCCTCCTACATCTTGGACCATTCCGACGGGTTGAGATAGACCTCGATGATATTTCATCAGCCGCTCTGTTGTTCAGGAGCCTCATAGATTTCAGATCTTCATTTACCGCGACCCATTCGACAGGTGTAGCGGAATCGGCCGCCATCCTTGCCAAGGCGTTTGGCCTCACGGACAATGAGGTGTCCTTGATGCGTCTGGCTGGAAACTTCCATGATCTTGGTAAACTAGCAGTGCCAAACTCAATACTGAACAAACCTGGTAGCCTGACCAGGGAGGAATTCGCCGTCATGAAGCAGCATACATATTTTACGTATACGGTCCTGAACACCATTGGCGGCCTTGATCAGATCACCGAATGGGCCGCCTTTCACCACGAGCGTCTCGATGGATCGGGCTATCCATTCCACATATCCGCGGATGTGATCAACACAGGGGCAAGGATCATGACGGTTGCCGATATCTTCACGGCACTTGCAGAGGACCGGCCATACAGGAAAGGAATGGACAGGGAAGAAATAAGTACCATCCTTAAAAATCAGGCCGAGAGAGGATACATCGATCGCAACATAGTAGGACTTCTCCTGGAAAACTATGATGAAATCCTTCCGCATGTGCACGAGCAACAGACAGTGACCAGACAGTACTATGAAAAGGCCAGGGCCATCTTTGACAAGAAATAACAGTGGCAGGCTGACCAGAGCTGGGTCAATCATGAACCGCCCCTCCTTTTTCGAGAGGATCTCTCCTGTCTTTTGGGCCGTGTTTTCCCGCCCCAGGGTGCGAAGTCGAGGGTGCGGGCCCCATGAAGCTCTGGATAATAACGCCTACAAATAAGGGACGAGCAATGCTGTATATCGTTTGGAAAAATCGAAACCGGTTGGGGATCCCTATAATCGATGAACAGCATAGGGGGATAGTTTCCACGATAAATTCCCTTTATTTTTTCATGAGAAGCGGCCTTGACCAGAAAGTACTAGAACCAACAATCAATATATTGAAACAATCTACAATCATTCACTTCGAGACCGAAGAAGCCCTCATATCCATGGCTGGTTACCCAGGACTCAGGGAACACCGCAGGCTTCATGAGAAGCTTACAAAAAGGATTGACAACTTATCCATATCTTCATTTGAATCCATGGATTCAGATACAGTCTTGAAATTTTTGAGAGGATGGTGGCTCGGGCATATCAACGAAGAGGACAGGAAATACGCCCCGTACGTGCTCAAGATAGAAAAGGATAGAAAATAGATTGTGACTTTTCAGGCAGATAGCCCTTGACGCACACTGCTTTTCAATTAAAATTACTCGAAACGTCTTCAGGTGCCTTAAACCTGTTTCCCCCTTGCTATGGGCAGTCCATGTCCTTGAAATATCTTGTTCGCTGGCAAAGGCTGGTTAAGGCTTAATAGGGAACCCTGTGAAAATCAGGGACGGGCCCGCCGCTGTAATCCATGCCTTCTTCGTTGAAGGTTTTCCCCTTTGGCCCCGTGTGCCACTGTTCCTTAAGGGAATGGGAAGGCCGCTAAACGGGAGGAAAGTCAGAAGACCTGCCTGAAGATATTGATGTGGTTTCCTGCGTGGATACGGGAACCGCTGAGCTGTTCGAGGATAAAAAGGGAAATCCCCGGATCGGTTTATAACTGGTCCGGGTTTTTTAATTGCCTTATACAGCTCGCCAAGCTTGCCCAGAAAGACACATGGTAGAAGGCGCACAAAACGTACTTGGCACTTCGCATCCCCTTATTACCGTAGATAATACACCCTATCCCTGGGCCATATATTTTCCTGCCTAGGGGGACACGCCAGACACATGACCCAAGACGATGGCAAGTTCATGAAGAGACATTTTAAAATACCGGCCCCCTTACTGGCCTTTCTTCTGTTATGCCTTTCTGCCACGGCAGGGGCACGTCAACTCACCGATCAAGCGGGACGGGTGGTAAAAATCCCTGACCATCCGGAACGTATCGTTTCACTTATACCCAGTATTACCGAGATGGTATTCCTTCTTGACAAAGGTGACATTATTGTCGGGACCCCTGATTATTCCAATAGACCCGATGCAGCCAAGCGTGTACCTGTGATCGGTTCGTATGCCAGGCCGGATCTCGAAAGGATAATGGCCCTGAGCCCGGATCTTTGTCTTGCGAGTCAGGACGGGAACCCTCTCTACGTAGTGAGGCGTCTTGAGCAGCTTGGTGTTCCCGTGTTCATCCTTGCCCCAAGGGATATAGAAGGGATAGAGCAGGCCATACTCCTTTTGGGACAACTCCTTGGAGCCAAGGGCAGGGCAGGGAGGATTGTCTCCTGTATGAAGACCAGGTGTGCAGTTATAGACAACGTGGTTGCAAGAACACATCACCGTCCGAAGGTCTTTTTCCAGGTGGATGTTTCTCCCATCATCTCGGCCGGTACTGGTACTTTCATAGACACCTTGATTACAAGGGCCGGCGGAGTAAACCTTGCCGCAGGGCCCCAGGCCTATCCGCGCTATTCATGGGAGGATATCATCGCCATGCGACCGGAAGTCGTGCTGTTATCCTCCATGGCGGGAGGCTACAATCGCAAGGATCTGCTCTCCTTTTGGCTCAAGTGGCCGCAGATCCCGGCGGTAAAGAACAGGCATGTCTATGTAGTCGATGCCGATCTGTTTGACCGGCCAGTTCCCAGATCGGTTGAAGGCCTGGAGATGCTTTTCAGGCTGCTGCACCCCGGCATTTCCTTAGACAGGTCGGTAAGCTCCAATAAACCTCTATGCGGCCCGTAGCCTTGGCGTTGCCCTGGGACATGAAAATGCGGCCCAGGCTATTTGGGCTGGATTGATATGGAAAACAGGCAGACGAAGCATGATTGGATGTAAAGGGATATAAAAAATGCTAGCTGGATGCAGGTTCAGCCGGACAAGGCAGTTAGGTTTGATTCTTCTGATGGGTATCGTCCTGTTGTCTTCCTGCCTGGCCGCGATCCTGACCGGTTCCTCACATCTGGCCTTCAGCCAGGTAATCAAGGCCTTGGTAGGCCTGGATGCAGGTACTGCTGCCAGCACCATCCTTTGGAAGATCAGGGTCCCCAGGGTTATACTTGCAGCAACTGCCGGGGCAAGCCTGTCCCTGGGGGGCGTTGTCTTTCAGGCCATCCTGCGGAACCCTTTGGCCGAGCCCTATATCCTGGGGATTTCCGGTGGGGCGGCCTCAGGGGCCATTGCAGGAATGCTTGCCGGTCTTTCCCTGTTCCCCGGGGTTTCGGCTTCTGCCTTGGCAGGTAGTCTATTCACGCTGTTTCTTACCTTCACGATCTCTACAAAAACGGCAAACCGCAGGGATTCCCTATTGCTTGGCGGGGTCATGATAAATTCCTTTTGCGGTGCGCTTATCATGTTTTTAATCTCTATGTCAGGTAAATCAGAGATCCATCGCATCCTGTTTTGGCTGATGGGTGATCTGGGCCTGGCCGGTTCGGCCAGGCTCTATCTGTTGCTCGGGACAATCCCTTGCTTTTTCGTGATATATTGTCTGGCTCGTCCCTTGAATACAATGCTGATGGGCAGGGAGGGCGCTATCTTACTGGGCATAGATGTAAAGAAGACATCGGCCATTCTCCTTGTGTCTGCCTCCATCATGGTCAGCATTATCGTTTGTCTTTCTGGTTTAATTGGGTTTGTGGGGCTGGTGGTACCGCACATATTCAGAACGGTACTCGGGCCCGATCACCGGCTGCTGGTACCGGCATGCTTGCTTGGCGGTGGCGCCTATCTCGTGTTATGTGATCTTGCCGCCAGGGTGCTTCCGTCAAACGGGGAGCTTCCAGTCGGGGTAGTTACTGCGATGATAGGGGCCCCTCTCTTTATAATTCTCATGTGGAAGGGTAAGTGATGGGCTGCCCTATAGCTATCAGGAACCTGACTGTACGCTACGATGGCAGGGAGGTATTGAGGGATGTAACCCTCTCTGTGAAAAATGAATTTTTTGTGATCATTGGTCCTAATGGCGCGGGCAAGACGACCCTTTTAAAGGCAATCGCCGGTCTGGTAGATGCCGCAAGTGGGTGCGTCGAGATAGCCGGAAAGCCCCTACAGGATTGGCCTAGACGCAAATTGGCCAAGACCATTTCCATGGTGCAGCAACGTAGATCCCCTGCCTTTGCCTTTACCGTTGCAGAGACTGTTTTGATGGGCCGCTCACCTTATCTTGGGCTTCTTGGGCATGAACGGGAAGAGGACTACAGGATTACAACGAAGGCCATGGAGCTTACCGGCATCTCCCATCTGGGGCAACGTCGTGTGGATCAGGTAAGTGGGGGTGAGCTTCAAAGGGTCTTCATCGCCAGGGCACTGTGCCAGACACCGAGTATACTTCTTCTGGATGAACCCACATCCGCCCTGGACCCTGCGCATCAACTCCATATAATGGATCTGGTGTCTCGTCTCCAGAAACAAGAGGAGCTGACGGTCATAATGGTATCCCATGATCTCAACATGGCGGCCATGTATGGAAAACGTGTGGCGATTTTGAAAGATGGCAGGCTTGAGGCGCTTGGAAGCGCGGAAGATGTACTGAATGGGGCCGTTCTAAGCAGGCACTACGGGTGCCCGATCATGGTGGAGAAAGGGCCGGTTAAGGGTATGATGAGGGTAACCCCAGTGCCCAACAAGTATGCCAGAAGACTGGCAGGTGCTGCGACCCAGGTCAAGGTTCAGGTTACCTGTCACACCCCAGGAGATTATCCAATGCCCGATTCAACCTTGGGAAATTAAAAGAAAAACCCAGCGCAAGGGCCTTGTGTGGAATCGCCCTGGTCGAAGCCACGAGGGCAGTGGCGAATTCACCGAGCACAAGCCTTAACAGGGGTATAGGAACCGGAATGATGGCAGGCCGCTTCAGACAGGCGGCAAGGGCGGCCGTAAATACCTTGTTGGTTACAGGCCCCGGGGATGTTCCATTAAACGGTCCTGATGCATCTGGCTCAAGGGCTGTAAATACCATTAGCCTTACCAGATCTTTTACGTGTATCCAGGACATATATTGTCTGCCGCTACCAAGGCGGCCTCCGAGCCCCAGCTTGAATAATGGCAGCATCTCAAGCAGGGCACCTCCATCGTTTCCAAGCACTATTCCTGTCCTTACGATCACCACCCGGATACCATATTGGCCAGCACGCATTGCCTCCTGCTCCCATACCTGGCATACTTCTGAAAGGAAACCCTCACCTGCTGGGGTGTCTTCGGTAAGGATTTCTTCCCCCCGATCACCATAAAAGCCTATCGCAGATGAACTGACGAGCACCTTGGGCTTGGTCTTGGCTGCCACCATGGCGCTTACCAGGGTGCGGGTTCCCCTTCGCCTGCTTTCAAGCACCCTGCTCTTCTTGGCCTTGTTCCATCTCCCCCGATAGATCGATTCCCCTGCCAGGTGGAAGACCATGTCGATGCCGTTTAATATAGCAGGATCAAGATCACCGGCAGGATCCCATTGGACATACCTGTTGCCATATCGATCCGTTTCCTTCATCCGCCGCCTAGTAAGTATTACCGAATGATCCAGCTGCTTTGTCAGGTGAGATCCTATGAACCCGGTGCCACCAGTTATCAATGCCTTCAGATAAGCCATGGCTGCCATCCTAATATGTCTAGGTAACCAGAGATGGGTCTCTTCCTGGAAACCCCTTTGAGGAACTTGCTTTCCAGCATTCCCGTCATATCCACTGTTGAGGATACAGCGCTGAATGAGTAGTTGCCTTTACAAGATAGTATATGAAAAGTAATCCCGGATGAAAAGCCAAAGTAATTACTCAAGGATTATCGAGTAAACCTCCATGCGCCCGCACCCCCATGGCAGGGGAACACGGCCCGAGAGCAGGATGGATTTTCCTGGTAGCTGAAAGACGATTGGCCTGTCAACTGAAGTCCGTAATACCATAAACAGGTATAACGAACCTAGCGCTCGAGTTGGTAATCTATCCTTATGGCAAGGCGCAATGGCGGATGCAGCCTTTCAGGGGGTGGGGGAAAGGGAGATGAAGACGAGATCGTCTTCACGGCAAATTTGTTGAATGTATAAAATGGGCTTTTTCTTAGTACCCTTATGTCTATTGCATTGCCATGTCTGTCTATTTTGAATGCGACCATCACCTCACCTTCGATTCCCAAGCGTCTTGCCCGTAATGGATACCGTTTGTGGGCCTCTATGATTTTTCTTACCTTGCTCAGATAATTTTTGAGGCCATCCCTGGATACAGGTGAACCTGGGCGGGCGCCAGGGTCAGGATGTGGGGGCATGTATGGGAGCTCCGGCACATCTACAGCGACAGGACTTGTTGCCCTGCTGGCTGCTGCTATGGCAATCTCATCAGGTATCTCGAGCGTCTTCTTGGGATAGGTGTTGGTGGAGAGATGATGTTGCTCAATATCGGTATCCAGGTGAAATGCCTTTACATGGATTTTGCGCGGGATAGCCGCAAGCCTTGGAGGCGAAGGAGGATCCAACTTGGTCGAGGGCCCTATCTTTTCACAGGTGCTTCCAAGCTCGATCTTCAACGGTGGTATAGTATTTATGCGGTCCATGGAAATGGGTAGCAACAGAAAAAGGAAGTGGAAAACCATGGAGATCACTATAACCCAATGGAATTTCAGGCCAGTACACTGTCCCTTCATGGCATAGCCTTAGCCCTGGTTTCGACAACCACCTCCTTTATTCCGGCAAGCTTTGCTGCATCCATTGCCTCTACCATCATTTGTACCGTGGCCTGCCGGTCCGCCTCAATGTTGCATTTGGTTTTTCCTGGTTCCACGCATTCGGTCTTGATGGCTCGTGTAAGGTCCTTCAAGGCCACTTCCTTGCCGTTCAGGATAAAATGGCCATTATTGGTTATCGTTATGGTAAGATGCCGCTTCCTTATAGGTGTAGCCTTGGCAACGCTTTCGGGTAATTTTACCTGTAGTGACTGGTTATGGACGAAGTGACTGGCGAGCAGGAAGTAAATGAGAAGCAGGAAGACGATGTCTATTAGCGGTGTAACAGGTATCTCGAACTCGTTTTGTGCCCCGCCTCTTCGTCTTTTCATTTAACCTCTTGTCCCTCTTTTATACTATATGCAGCCTTGAGGAGGGTTATAGCCCCTAGTTGAAGTTCTTCCTACAGGGAGCTTATCCTGGATTTCAGAAACCTGTGACCTATTATGATCGGCAGCGCAACCGACAGGCCCAGCGCGGTTGTGAGCA